>LJVB01000145.1 GCA_001304215.1 Acidithiobacillales bacterium SM1_46
GGGAGCTTCGACGGATCGCGAAGCGTATACGCCGGATGAAAGATGGGCATCCCGACGTAACTGACTTTGGGATTCTCTATGATCTCTCCGTGGAACTGAGTGATCTTCGCCTTGCCACGGAAAAGCGTCTTCGTGGCAGGCACCCCGGCAGTGATGACGTAACCGGGCTTTAGTCGGGCGATCTCTTCTTCGAGGTAGGGGCGGCAGGCTTTGATCTCTGCTGCCGTCGGTGTGCGGTTATTCGGTGGGCGGCATTTCACCAGATTGGTGATGTAGGTCTTCTCGATCAGCTTGTTCTTGTGCAGCTCGCTGCGCAAAATCTTTCCGGACTCGCCGACGAAAGGTACACCGCGTTTGTCTTCGTTCGCTCCGGGAGCTTCCCCTACGACAAAGACCTGAACGTCTTCAGGGGTTTGAGGTCCGTCGCCTCTCATGCAAACCGTGGTAGCGGTGGCGTGGAGGCCGCACTCTTCACAGTTTGGGTTCAGACTCGGCATGAGTCCGGGAAAGTAAAGACCATTTGTCAGTGCTCCGGTTGCGCTGTAGGATGGTCCGTCCCACGGCAATAAACACTCATTAAATTTGGGGGTGGGACAGTCCCAACCAGAGATCGCCCCACCCCCGGTCCCGTAACAAGAGCAAAAGCAAGCAACGAGATGGCACAGAATAAAACAGGCTTCGATCCAAAGCAAACAGCATTAGACTGGCTAGCCCGAGACGTATACACCGTACCGCTCCAGAGTAGGTCCAAAAGGCCAAAAAACAAGAATTGGCCGCATCTTAGGCTGGTCGAAGAGGACATCGAGGCGGGGGCCTTCCGCGTCGGGGACAACATCGGGGCACTCTGGGGGGAGCCCTCTGCGCATGCTACCGACGTCGATCTGGACATGGAGGAGGCTATCTGGGTGGCCGAGTTCCTGCTCCCCGAGACCTTCTGCTACGGTCGCACCAACAAGGAATACTCGCACTACATCTACCGGGTCGCAGGGGCGAAGACCAAGAAGTGGCAGGTGCAGGAGTTGGGCACCATCATTGAGATTCGCAGCACTGGTTCTCAGTCCGTCATCCCACCTTCACGCCACCCTGATGGTGGCATGTATTTCCTGCAGGACAGTCCCGACGAATTCATCAGCCTGACCAAGCTCGACCTTGAGCGCTACTGTGACGAGATCGCCGTCGCAGCCATCTTCCTCCACTATTACCCCTCAGCAGGATCCCGGCATGACTTTGTCCATGCGTGCACGGGAGCACTGTGTCATCAGCGATGGCCTGCTGAGAAAATCAAGCGCGTGATGGGTGCAGTGCTCACAGTCATTCAAGAGGAGGATGACGAACTCGACGACCGCATGAACGCGGTAGTCAACACAATCGAGAAGCATGATGCAGGAGACCGCACGAAAGGTTTCACGACTCTGCAGGACTGGATGTCGATGCCGGTCATCAGCGCACTGCGCAGGTGGACACAGAGCGGCATGCACGAGGGCAAGATGGTCACGCGTCCGGTCCTCGACGACGGGCCAAGAGCAGAACCAAGAGCAACCGAATTCGATGAGCAGCTGCTTGAGGTTCCCGGTCTGGTCGGCGAGATCTCTCAGTGGGCGCGCAAGGCCCAGTACCTTGATCAACCGATTTTCTCTTTGGCTTCCGGGATCATGTGCACCGCTTTGGCAAGCTGCAACCACTACGTCGTGCAGCACTGGGAAACACCACTGCAGCCATACCTGATGGTGACCGCTGGAACTGGTGGCGGCAAGAACTCCGTACTGGGATCCGTGTCAGAGTTCACACGTCGCACGGGACTCGACGAGGTCTGCTTCCGTGGATTCCAATCATACTACGCGATGCTCGACATCTTGGCCGAAGAGGGCATGGCCTGTTGGCTCTGGGATGAAGCCGCTCGATACATGGCGAACGTGCGTAACACCAGCGGACAAGACTTCACCGTACTAACGCATGTCATCTCATTATACGGAGCAGCCAACCAATTCGTCCCCGGCGTCCCCGGTCGGAGACAATCAATCCCCTCCCTCGATCACCCGTTCATTGCCCTCCTCGCAACAGCACAACCCGACGCACTCATGGAAGCGATCACGGGCGCAGCTCGTGAGACTGGTTTCGTCAACCGTTTCATCCTGATGGATACCGGCGACTACTTCCCTCAGCGCAACATGCGACGCACCAGAGTATTCCCCTCGTCGCTCAAGAAACACGCGCGTGCTCTTATGGCGCATGAGCCTGTCGGCGACTTCACCGAGATCGTGTTCGAGGATACTGACACCTACCAGCGCTTCGATGAGTTCGAAGAGTCAGCACGTCGAAAGTCACGCAACGATGAGACATGGGCACGTGCAAATCAGAACGCGCTCATCTTGGCAGGTATCGCAGCTGTAGGTGTAGATGCGAACCGTCCGGTGATCACTGCCGATCTGGCACGCTGGGCAATTCGACTCGTGTCATGGAGCAACGACTGCTGGGCAAGTAAGCTCCGATACGTTGCACGCGGACAAGGCTATGCAGAGAAGAACTCGCTGCGCATCGAGGCTGTCATCAGTGAACCGCAGAAATACATCAGGCAAAAGATGACTGCACCGCAACGCGTTTGCATCAAGAACAACATGATGCCCGACGCAGTCCTGAAGAGGAACACGCGCAACATCGAACCGAGAGTCCGGGAGCAGATCATCAATGACCTGTTGGACTCCGATGTCATCGGCTGTACCGAGGCTCACGACAACACCTGCTACTTCCGTAAGTCCTACGACTGAAATCTCGAGGAAAATCAGCAACTTAACATAATCACCCCAGCTTTACACGGGAGCGGTTCTGTGGTATACTGCGCAGCAGTACCACCACGAACGGAGCAAACGCATGAGAACACGTATCCCGAAAACCGTCGATGAGGCCATGGCCGAGATCGACAAAGCGCTGGGCGAAGTCAACGCTGCTCAGTCCCGCCTGAAGAAGGCCGAGCGTTTCCTGCTGCACTACGGCAACACGCCGAGCAGCTCCAGCGCTCATTACTACTACGCGCGCAAGATGCGCGACGTGCACCAGTACTTCACTGGACTGCGCGTTACGATGGCCGACGCACTCGACGAGTTCAAGAAGCGCCAGCGGGAGGACGCCGCATGAAAGACGTCACCATCAGCTACTCCATCGAACGTGCCGCTGGCGGCTTCCTCGTCGGCGCTGACTACTTCGATGAAACCTACACGCTCCCCTCACGTGTATCGCTCGATACGCTGCGCGCAATCGCGCGTGACCGTATACGAGGAGAGCGCCTTCCCACCGCAACCACGAAGGACGACGACGGCAAGGTCATCGTTCTCTACTGCTGGAGTTCATCATGACTGTCCGCATCGCAATCGCCGCAACCGGCAAGACCAAGGAAGTGGCCCAGTACCTGCCGAACAACTACAAGGTCATCGGGCGCACTTGTGACAACACCGGCACCATCATCGTAGGTGTCGATAACGCAGGCTGGACCATGGACGACTACGTCATCCCTCGACTGGGCTCCGGCATGATCTACTGCGAGGAGGTCGTCGAGATCGATGGCCTCGACCTGAAGCAGCTGCTGCTGCAACTGGAACCGACCCCGCCACCCAAGAAGGGTCGCAAGCGCGCCCTCGACGATCACCAAGTCGAAGAGGTGCGACACGCGTGGTCATCGAATGATCGCGAGTGGCAGGAGTACCGCAAGCGGCCATGTGGTCGCCCACCGCATCACCTGACGATCTCCGATCTCGCCCGACGTTTCCGCGTCAGCGAAGGTGTGATCGCCGACATCATCAATCGCGAAGGAGCATACGCATGAACATCCAAGAACAGGAAGAGCGCGACTATCAGGAAGGTGTCGAGTACACCCAATGGCTGATCGGTCGCTGGGAAGGACTACAGGCCGCACCCGTCTACGGTGAGGAAGGTTGGACGCAGGAACTGGAGGACGAGCGTCAGCGCGTTCGTGCCCAGCTGTATCCGGGAGACTTCGATGAGTGACAGCGGCTTCATGATCGTCAACACCGAACCGAAAAGCTGCGAGGAGATCCACGCAGAGTGCCGGAAGTTTGCCGGGGCTGTCCCGGCTCACAAGCACGCCATCTTCGAATGCCAGAAGTGTGGCGAGCAGTTCGACAGCAAGAAGGAGCAGGAGCATGAGAGTTAATTGTGAAGACGCCCAAGGGATGGGGCAACAACATCCCGACACGTTCGAGGTCGCCAGCATCGACACTCTGCGTGAAGTGGTCCAGCCGGGAGTGTACGCGAAGATCTGCATACTCGATGGCGCGTTCCAAGGCGAGCGCATCTGGACCGAGGTGACCGAGGTCGATGGCGTCAAGGTCAAGGCAACACTCGCCAACGATCCGTTTGGCTTCGAAGGGAAGCACGGCGATCCGGTCGAGTACCAGCTGCGACACATCTACAACGTCGCAGCGAAAGATGGGGAGGAGCTTGCCTGATGGGCAGGAGCGGCAACCCCTTTAGAACTGGTGACACAGTCCGCATCCAACGCGGTGCGGGCTGGCTCACCGGGGAAGTGGTCAAGACGATACTGGCCCGATGCCACATCAAGATCGGTGACCGGGTGTTCGTCGAAGACTGGCACGATGTTAAACGAGGACAAGGAGCACGACGTGTTGAACGGAATAGTAAAACTGGTTAAGTGGCTGTTTGGAAAAATGTATTGACACAGCAACGCTAGTGTGTAACACTGCAACTGTGGAGGGGTGGGGTAGCTTTCGTGCCTTGCCTGACCGACGACGGTGAACGAGTCCGCGTAACGCGTAAGACCTTCACCCTCGAAGAGGCCGAGCACTACGTCAAAGGCGTAGCCAAGAGTCGGCTCCCCGAGATTCACAGGCTCTGCTCATTCTGCAAGAAGGAGTGGCGCACGTACGAAGCAACAATCGAGAAGGACGGATACAGTGACTGGCCCCGATGCATTAACTGCCAAGGGTGCTAGCTGCCCACACACTGAGGAGGTGTACTTTCGACCGCGCACCTTCCTCTACCAACAGTGTCTTGAATGCGGTCGAGTAATCAGGAGCAAAAGCATGAGTAACTACAACAACGAGCTGACCATCAGGGTCACGTGTTTCGACGACCCGGACGACAACGAGATCGCTACCGACAAGATCCTCGAAGTCCTCCGGGAAGGTGAAGAGAGCGGCGAGCTGGACTTCACGTTCGACGTCATCCGCAACAACTACCCGAGGTAACCGTCATGAAACAGAACGTAGCAGAAGCACTGCATCAGCAGCTCGAAGACATGGGCTGCGAGGTTAGCCTCCGGGACGACTACTCTGGTCGTGGCATGTACGGTGAAACCACCTACGGCATCAGCGGCGATTTCAGCTGGTGCTCTGTCGCCAAAGCATGGGGACGGGCACTGGAGTACGACGAGGACCTCAACGCCGACGATATCGATTTCACGTGGGACTCGATGGGTCTCGGCATCATCATCTACTAAATGGAGATCTGATCATGAGCAACGAGACCAAGTACAGACCCCCTCACATGCCCTTCAAGATCCGCGAGATGATCAAGCTGGGCAAGTACGACGAGGCGCAGCGCTGCACCGACGAAAACGTCGCCTTCTACGATGACAAGATCGCGGAACAGCAGGATCTCTTCCTTGAGGCTCAGGTCGCCAAGATGGGACTGAAGCTGAACGCCGACACGAAGCTCGCTGCAGCGGTGAACACGCCGAAGCGCAGGGTGCCGTCGTCGCGCATCTACGGAGGGGACGGTCATGCCTAGGGTTCATCACGTCAAGAGCGCGCGCAAGGACAACCCTGTCGCGAAGAAGGGCGAGAGCTACTACTGGTGGAAGTTTCGCTACGGTGGCAAGCGGTACTCGAAGACGCCGCCTAAGCCCAGCCAGCTGACGCAGTCGCCTTACTTCAGCAGCATCCGCTCACTGGTCGAGATGATCGAAGAGCAGGAGGTGCGCGACGAGGACATGCTCAACGACCTGAAGGAACAGGTGCGCGACGAGCTGGAGTCGATCCAGTCCGAGTGTCAGGACTCGCTCGATAACATGCCCGATGCACTGCAGTACTCGCCGACCGGTGAGCTGCTGCAGGAGCGCATCGATGCTTGTGACTCGGCGATCAGCGACATCGACATGATCGACGAGTTCGAGTTCGAGGAGGAGTCCTTCGAGGACAAGTACGACGAGGACGACTTCGAGGATGACAAGGAGCGCGAAGAGATGCGCGATCAGCATGAAGGCGACGAGGACTCACGCCGTGAGCAGGAGCTGATCGAATGGTGTGAGTCCTCGGTCTCCGAGATGATCGAGTACGTCAGCAACTGCGAGGTGTGACATGAAGATCTGGATCATGGGCAACGAGTACGACCTCGACAAGGGCGAGGATGTCAAGGCCATCGGTGAGGTCATCGGTGATGCACAAGAGCGACGGGCAGCGAACGATCTGGCGCTGATTGCCAGCACGTTACTGAGCGCTGCACTGGAGTATCGCAATGGCTGACAAACCGCTGGGCGCGATCATCCTGTGGGTGCTGGTACTGGTTCAGGGTGACGACCTGAGCGAGCACAAGACTACGCTCACGCGTGCGGAGTGCATCGAGATCGGACGCATGATCATGGACGATAAGGAGACCCCGTTCGATGGGTTCTTCTGTGACAAGGTCGAGCCCGCTACCGTCGAGCGCGAGATCCCCGCCTGCACCAGTGCAGTGAACACCTGCACCTGAGCCTAATTGCTCCGGCCCCCGGATCCCGAAAGGGTGAAGGGGGTTTTTTGCTGTCCGGATAGAAACCACAAAAATCCCCGACGAATGATGCAAGGCCTGCGCCTGACGTGGTTCCTCTTCGGCTGTCCTGCAGGCATCGCACCAACCAGCCGCGCCAGTCTACCCCAAATCGGCAATTTAACATAATATCCCTAAGTTGACACGGGAGCGCTCCTGTGATATAATGACCCCGTAGCCTGAGAAAAGGGCATCACAAAACCACGGAGCAAGAAAATGAATGACATCAACATCCAATCAGTAGTAGACGAGCTGGGGCGCATCCGCGCGCAGCAGGGTCAATTGAAGGACCGCGAGGCTGAGCTTCGCGACATCATCAAGAACGCGAACGTGCCCGTCGCACTGGGCGAGCGCTTCGAGGCCAAGCGGGTCGAGTCCGACCGCACGAGCATCGACTGGAAGTCGGTGGCCGAGAAGCTCAACCCGTCGCGTCAGCTGATCACGGCGCACACCTCGGTGTCGCACATCATCAGCATCCGCACCAGCGTCCGCAAGGACGTGCTCGCAGAGGAGGCCCAGTCATGAGCCGCAACAAAACACTCAAGAACGGATCGACAGAGATCGCGCGCGTCGAGCGCGGTTCATCCATCTATGTCGCAGCCCACACCGGAGGCGTACAGCCGTACGCCACGTGGGCCATGGACAAGGACGGCCACACCTACTGGGGCCACTACTTCGACACAGAACAGCAGGCCATCTCGGACCTGAAGGAGCGTGCATCATGGGTGGTGTAATCAAACTCAGTCAGTATCAGGAAGCGGTCATCGCGTGGGTGCGCGATCATGTCAACGCATCGGGCGCGCTGATCGTCGAAGCGGTCGCAGGCTCCGGCAAGACCTTCACCATCGTGAAGGCGGCGCAGGAGATCCCGACCGATCACAAGGCCGTGTTCCTCGCCTTCAACAAGTCCATCGCAACGGAGCTTGGCAACAAGCTCCCGAGCCACGTCGAGTCGAAGACACTCAACGCGCTGGGCTGGGCAGTCCTTCGCTACCGCGTCGGCAAGCACATCGAGATCAACGCGCAGAAGACGCGCGACATCCTCAACCGGCTGTACCCCGAGGGCGATGACACGGCGCACATCCACGAGGTGCGCACGGAGCTGTACTCGGTGATCGGCAAGGCGAAGTCTCACGGGCTCATCCCCTCAGGCATGCGCACGCCGCGCGGTACATACGAAGCGACCGACGACCGGTGGCTGACGCTGATGGACCGCTACGACATCGACTGCAACGGGTGCGGCGAGCGCACGTTCATCGATGCGGCGAACGCCATCCTCCGGGCTGGGCTCGAAGATCAGGACACCTTCGACTTCGACGATCAGCTGTACGTACCCGTCGCACTCGACCTGCCGTGCTGGGGTTACGATTGGATCATCATCGACGAGGCGCAGGACGTTAGCCACGTTCAGCGCACGCTGCTCAGCAAGTTCATGCGACGCGGCGGACTCGGTAGGCTGATCGCAGTCGGCGATTCGCATCAAGCGATCTACGGTTTCCGTGGTGCCGATTCCCAGTCGCTTGCGAACATCGGTCGCTTGTTCAAGGCCGAGACCATGCCGCTGTCGATCACCTACCGGTGTCCGCGCGCAGTCGTCGAGATCGCGCAGCAGTTCGTGCCGCACATCGAGTGCAGCGACACTGCCGAGACCGGCGAGATCCTGCATCCCAAGGACTGGGCAGTCGATAGCTTCAGCGACTCGGACCTCGTGGTCTGCCGCAACACTGCCCCGCTCATCGAGCTTGCATACAAGTGCATCGCCGAGGGCAAGCAGGTACACGTGATGGGTCGCGAGATCGGCAAGGGCCTCGTCAACGTGGTCAAGAAGGTGGCGGGCAAACGGGTCAAGAAGATCGACGCGTTCAACGTCAAGCTGGCGAAGTGGACCGAGGCGCAGAAGCGCAAGGTCAAGGACGGCGACGACGCCAAGAAGGCTGCGATACAGGACAAGGTCGATTGCATCAGCGTCCTGTCGGCAGGACTCGAAACGGTCGATCAGCTGATCAAGGCCATCGAGAACATCTTCAGCGATAGCAGTCAGGGCACGACGCTCGCGACGGTGCACAAGGCGAAGGGCCTTGAGGCACCCCGAGTGTTCCTGCTCGAACCGGACCTGATGCCCTCACGCTGGGCAACGCAGGAATGGCAAATGGAACAGGAGCGCAACCTGCAGTACGTCGCAGTGACGCGCGCCCTTGAGACGCTGGTCTACCTCCCGCTAGAGATAGTGGGAGTGTAGGCGGCACCACGAACGGAGCAAAAGCAATGAACACGAAACCGAAGACCATCAACCTCGCGCCCTCATGGGAGGGCGTCGCGAAGATCCACCTCATGCTGCTAGAGAACGGCACCGATGAGGGCAAAGCCGATGCGCGCAAGGGCATCATCGAAATGGGCAAGCTGCTCGACCAGCTGGTCGCCGAACGTGAAGGCGACAGCGACCGCTGCATCGTGCAGTCGGAGATCGACGGACGGCGCTGCATCAAGGAGCGCGGTCACTTGCTCGCTCACCAGTGGGAGGCCAAGTCATGAATAACCAAGTCAAAACAATCGACGTGCACGAGATCTTCGAGGACTGCATCGAGCTGAGCGAGGAGGTGATGTCACGCGCGAAGCGGGAGGCGACTGCCAAGGGCTGGATCGTGGTATCGCGTGGCTTCGAGTTCCTGTCGCTCGACGAGAACCAAGAGCGCGACGAGAACATCATCGACTATGTCGAAGACGATAAGCTGACGCCTGAAGTCATTCAGGAATTCATCGACGACTGTCGCAAGTGCGGCAGTGCATACCTCGGCATCGGCTGGGGCGTCGATCAGGCTGACGATCAGGAAGGCTACGACTGCGGCGACTACTCGCCGATGTTCGACTGGGATGACCTGCCGAACGTCAAGGTCAGCTGACTCCCCTCACGTACGCGCACGCGTACGCCTACACGAGCGCGCATCCGGGATCGGGTGCGCGTTCCTTATTTATCTGGCTTTTCCCTATTTAACATAATCTGGGAGGGGGGCTATTTAACATAATCACCGGATTTGACACGGGAGCGCTACTGTGGTATACTGAGCTTGTTCAGTCGGAAAACGCACTTAAAAAGGAGCACGAAATGAAAACTGACATTTACGAAAGAATCACGAACAAGCTCATCGAGATCATCGAACGCGGCGTCAATCCTTGGCAACGCGATTGGACCCTCAACAATCCTGCAGGCTACGGCATGCCGCACAACGCGATCAGCGGGCGCGGGTATCGCGGGATCAATCTCATGATCCTGTACGCGGAGCAGATCGAAAAGGGTTACCAGTCCACGGGCTGGCTGACCGTCGGCAAGTGCAAGGAATTCGGTCTCGACTTCAAGGGCCAGAAGACCACGGAAGTGGTGCTCTGGAAACGCAGCGAGAAAAAGGATCCGGACACGGGCGAGCGTTCATCCTACATGTGGGCCAAGAGCTACCGCGTATTCAATCTCGATCAGCTGGGCGGCGTCGATGAGATCGCCGACAAACTGAAAGGATACAAGGCGCTTGAGATGCCCGAGTCAATCGAGGATCCGCACGCGCTCGTGGACGCGGTACGCGAAGGGCTCGACATCAAAGTGAACCACGGTGGCGACCGTGCATTCTACTCGCCGTCGCAGGACTTCATACAGATGCCGCCGCGCGACGCGTTCAAGAGCGAGGCCGGATACGTGGGCACGTTCATGCACGAGGCGACGCACGCGACCGGGCACGCGTCACGCTGCGACCGTGGCGTCAAGGCGATGCAGTCCCGCTTCGGTACCGAGGCCTATGCATTCGAGGAGCTGGTCGCCGAGCTGGGATCCTGCTTCCTGCAGGGTACGCTGGGCATCGAGATGCATACCGAGAACCACGCCAGCTATCTGGTCTCGTGGCTCAAGGTCCTGAAGGATGATAAGAAAGCCATCTTCACTGCATCGAGCAAGGCGCAGAAAGCGTGCGACTACATCCTCGACAAGGCGGGCATCAAGGACGCGCCCGTCTACGAAGAGTCGAGCGACAACGAAAACCGGGAGGCGGCGTAAGCCGTCCCCGTGACAGGAGCAAAGACAATGAAACGCGGATTCAAAAAGCTACTCAACGTGGACGCGAACGCGAAGACCGTCAAGGGCCAGAAGCACGGCTACATGACAGCGGTCCTCTACCTCGCGCCCTTCAAGCTTAGCGGCATCAACGTCTGTCCGTTCGCGGAGCAGGCGGGATGTCACAAGGCCTGCCTCAACACTGCTGGTCGTGGCGGC
>LJVB01000146.1 GCA_001304215.1 Acidithiobacillales bacterium SM1_46
TCGCTCACTTCTGTTGCGTGGTTGGCCCCGGATGTGTTGCGATTGCGCCTGACGCGTAAGGCCGAAAGAAGCATCTTGTTTCTTGGGGTGCGGTGGCTTGCTTGCCGTACGGCGAACCTGCCTTCACGGCGTATGTCTCGCAGCCCTTCCATCCAAAGCGGCGTCAAGCCGCCGCACTCCAAAGCACAAGCAAGCTTGCGCCCTCCACAGGCACGGCAGCCTGCATCTCTGGCGAGAAATCCCGGTTAATTGCCGTAGGCCGTGACCGTGAACTTGCCCCAAATCCCAAAGATCGTCAGGGCCTCGTAATCGGCATATTCGACTGTCGCGAGATTGCCGGCAGCTGCAGCCGATTTGAGATCTGCTTCACCCCACGCGAAATCCAGACCCGTGAAGATCGGATCGCGGAAGTAATACGTCGATGAGCTACCGCGTTTGTCACAAACGGGAGTCTTGGAGAAATTCACGGACAGCGGCGCCTCCACGTTCGTAATGAAAAAGCCAGTGGGTGGCCTGACCGGTGTGATATACTGGACCGCGCAGCCTGTCAGAGTGAACAAGATCATCCCGACGGCAAGCACGGCGATCGCATGTCTCATCATAGTCTCCTTTCCTCGTGTGCTTGGTCAGAGCCTTGCTCACTCCCCATAGACGATGGTCGTGTGCGATGCGTATATGCCAAAGACATTGAGCAGATCGGAGTCAGCGTGCTTCACCGTCTTGATGTTGCCGTTGCGGGCCGCTTGCGCAATGCTGGCGTCTCCGAAGCTGAAAAGCCCCATGATGGTCGTTGCTGAGGCCTTTCCCTGTTTTGGCCCCAGTTCCGTGGCGTCAAAATTCAGGTTCATCGGAGCCGAAGTCGAGTTGAACGCGGCGGCGATCGGTGGAACAACGGGTGCCCGGTAGGCAAAACACCCGGATGCCCAAGCCAGCAGGAGCGCAAGCACACCCAATCGTAGCAAGAGTTTCATTGTGTTTTCCTCCCTACTGCCCCGGGGCATGTCAGTCGCCGTAGACGATTGTCGTGTAAGAGCTGAATATCCCGAAAACGTTGAGGCTCTTGTAGTCAGCGTGATTGATCACCTTCAGCCCGCCGCTGCGTGCCGCGGCATCGGTGCTGCCATCGCCAAACGCGATCAGGCCCATGACGCAATAGGTCGAGGCCTTCCCCGTCTTGTTGCCCAGTTCGGTCTTGTCCAGGTCGACGTCCAACGGTGCGGAAGTCGCCGTGAACAGCACGCCTGTCGGCGGAACCACCGGCGCGAAAGCAACTGCCGCACCACAGCCCGTCAACACCAGGGCAACCCCAAGAAGACACAACACACACGCAATTCTCATAATCCTCCTCCTTCTCTCCCAGTTTCGGTCTTGACCAATCGAAGCCATTGTCAATGGGCTCGCTAAAATGGTGGCGGTGCGATTGTCAATCGTTTTTTGTTTCATATTGCTCCAGCGACACCTTGCCCTTGCCTGACTCATTCAGCCACGAAGCGATGGAAAGAGACACCGATTCCTGCCTTTGTCGTGCCCGTTGGTGTCCCTCGTAGGTCAATCTTGGGCAACAGACCTTTCGCCCTGTGGCCCAGACGTTGAGCCCAGAGCTAGATCGACATCCTCGACCTAAGGCAGCCTTGGGGCCGCAACCAAAGTCAAGAGCCAAAAGCCCTTCACATTCACCGGTTTCCGCAATCCAAGCAGGCAGGGATGCCTGCGCTACGGCAATCCGCAATCTGCCTTCACTGAGAGCGTGTGCGAGCAGTTCGATTGAAGCCCTGAAAGGGCGTGAGAACATAGCCCAGGGCAAGTCCGCCGGACGGCGGACGCCGCCCTGGGTAGACGGGATCCCCCACGTTCGAGCCCTGAAAGGGCGAAAGACGAACCGCGCCAATGGCTTCTCACACACCCTCTAAGCCTTCGGCGGACAAGTCCGAAATTCGAGAGCCAAGCACAAGCACGAGAACGAGCACGAAAAGATCTGCGCAAAAGGCGCAGAAGTCTCAGCGAGAGAATCTAGCGCGGGTTCGGTCGTTTTTTCCCTTGCAATGGCTTGGCATCGTTTCTCATGATTAGAGAGCGGTTCGAAGAACAAGTAGACGGTGCCGCAAGGACAGAGTGATATCCGTGCATGTCACAACAATCTGAAGAGTTGCGCCAGAGGGGTGGTCCACGCGCCGCCACAGGGAGCGGAGGAGTTGGAATGTCGAAGGTAAGCATGAACTTGCAGGACAGCTTCTTGAACCAGGTTCGCAAGGAAGGAGCCGAGGTCAAGATCGTTCTGGTGGACGGGACGGCACTCAGCGGGATCATCAAAGGGTTCGACAACTTCACGGTCATCCTCAACAGTCGCGGCGCGCAACACCTCGTTTACAAGCATGCAATTGCCCAGCTGATCTGGCGCCGCGCCTCGGGCCGCAAGGAGCACCCTGGCGAAGTGGGGGGCACAAAGAAGACGGAGGGCTTCAATCGCCTCGACCTCTCGCAGGTGAAGATCGAGACCACTTCGGGCTAGGCCCGGCCGCTCTTCGGGAGATTCTCCCTTACGCCCAACCAACGCGATGACGCGATTTTATCCGACCGCAAGCGAAGTGGAAACGTTCTTGTTGGTCGAGCTGCGTTTGCCGCGCGAGTCGGCACGCCAGGCACAGCTGCGACTGGCTGAACTAGAAAGACTCGTCGAGAGTACGGGCGGCCTTGTCGCCGAAAGCGACACGGTCACGCTCCGAAGGGTTGATCCCGGCTACTTCCTGAGTCAACGGCGTTGTGCGCAGATTGCCGCACGGATCGCAGAGCTGGGCGTGACGGGAGTGGTCTTTGATGCGCCGCTTTCGCCGGCACAGTCGCGCAATCTCGAGCAGATTTGTACCGTCAAGGTCCTCGACCGCACGGCGGTGATTCTCGACATCTTTGCTCGCCGCGCCCGTACCCACGAGGGCCGTCTCCAGGTCGAACTGGCGCAATTGCGCTACCTGTTGCCGCGCCTGACCGGACGCGGCCGCGAAATGTCGCGCCTCGGTGGCGGGATCGGTACTCGCGGACCGGGCGAGACGCAGCTGGAGACCGACCGCCGCCGCATCCTCGCCCGCATCGGCCAGCTCCAGAAAGCGATCGAGGCGATTCGCCGTCACCGCGGCCCCCAACGTCGCCGTCGGTTGCGAACGGCTCTGCCGACCGCCGCTATTGTCGGTTATACGAACGCCGGCAAGTCCACATTGATTAATCGGCTCACCGGGTCGAGCATTTTCACCGCCGACCAGCTGTTTGCGACGCTCGACCCAACGACACGCGCGCTGGTTTTGCCCCACGGCATCCGTCTTGCTGTCATTGACACCGTGGGATTCATCCGCGACCTGCCGTCCTCTCTGGCCGTAGCTTTCCGCGCGACGCTCGAAGAGATGAACTACGCCGACTTGCTGGTCGAGATCGTGGACATTTCCTCTCCCAATCGCACTGAAGAGTTGAACACGACCGAGCGTGTCCTGGCCGACCTGGGTCTCGGCGGGATGGCGCGCATTTTGGTCTGGAACAAGATCGATCAGCTGGATGGCGTGCCCGCGCGCGACGTGCAAACACCATCTGGCCATCCCCAGGTCGAAGTGTCGGCTCTGACCGGCGAAGGCATCGAAGCGCTGCTGCTTGAGATCGAACGGCTGCTCACGGGCGATTACGTCCTCGACACCTTCCTGATTTCCTACGACCAGCTGGAGCAGCTGAGCGAGTTGCACCGTCGCGCGCAGATTGTCAGCGAGCGCTATGAGGAATCGGGCCTGCGCGTAACGGCACGCGTGCCACCCGATATGGCCACGCGGCTTAGCCGTTACCAAGTGAGCGGCGACGAGGACAGGCCGTCTGAGTCGGTTGGGACACTGCCGACGTGAACATCGTGCGGCTCATGCCGGCGGTGCGAGGGAACGGGCGATCATGGCTGACCGACACGAGCAGCCGCCGAAGGAAGAGCCGCCTTCGCTCGCGCGAGCCTGGGACCTGCGTTTCCTGGGCGCGGCGGCCCTCATCGTCGCCCTTGCAGCGACCGGCTATTTCTTCTACCTTCACCAATACAGGCCAAATCACCTCTCGCGGTTCGAGGCGGGTGCCGCCAATCAGCCCGGCCTTTTGTCCACGCTCCGCCATCTCGCCGATCTGGACCGAAACCCCTACCATTTCTATGCGGGGAATCTGGATTGGATAGCGCTGGCTACCGCCGCAGGCGCGGCGCTTGTTCTCATCGCGATCGGCTATCTTGCCCTCGGCGCACTCGACTTGTATATCCCCAAGCTCGCTCGACTGGCTTTGGCCTATGTTGTTGGGCTAGGCGTCGTGGGCGTGGTGCTCGAGGTCGAAACGATCTTTGGCATTCATACGCGCGAGACGATCGTGGCCACAGTCGGTTTCCTGTTCGTCATTCTCACTGGTTTGGTCCTGTACCGCACCAGCCGGATAGTGAAAGGTGGCCCCTTTGCCGATTGGGGCAGGTGCCGCAGCGAGATCGCGCGCGAGTATTCCAAGCGCTATGGGGAGACGTTGTGCCAGCCGACAGGCCCGCTGGCCCTGGCCGTCTACACGCTATTGGTCGTGCTGATTGCTGTCGTGACGTTGTTGACTTTCTACCATGGCTCGTTCACGCCGGTAACGTACTGGGACAGCCTGATCCTCTACGTCGGCTATGCGCGCGACATTTTCTTCCTGCAAGCATTCCCGTTCAAGGCCGTCGCCCAGGTGGGGATCGGCCTAGGTGCCAACTATCCCCACCTCTACGCGCTCATGACGGCAGCGACGGCGACCGTCGCAGGACGTTGGTCCGACAGCTTCGCCCAGGTGGCACCGCCGCTGGCCGGTCTGCTGAGCTGCTTTCTGATTTACTACACGGCACTGCGGCTGACGCGCCACCACTTACTTGCTCTGGCGCTGACGGCAGTGTTCCGAACGGTTCCCTACGGCATTGCCTACTTCGTCTACGCATCCGACTATTCGTTTGTGATGCTTTTCGTGGCGGCGTTTCTCTACGTCGCGCTTCTTTACCTGGAAACGACGCTGGCCGGGTATTTTGTCCTGGCGACACTGATCGCTGCGTTCGCGATGCACATAAACTATCTGATGGGCGTGCTATGGATCGTGTGGGCCGTGATGTTGATTCTGGCGCACGGCCGTCCGGTGCGCGAACCTGAGGCAGAGCCGCTCGAGGTTCTCGAAGAGAGCGATCTGCCACGCGACATGGTAGACTTGCAGACCAAGCACCCGAAGCCGCCGGCGTTGGGGCGGTTTCTTCGATCGGGACGGTTTTGGGGATGGGTCGTTGTGGCGGTTGTGGTGGCCTCGCCCTGGTATGTGCGTAATTGGGTTCTGACAGGGAATCCTGTTTACGCGTTTTTCCAGCCGTTGTTTCCAAAAACCGAGAACTACAACCAAGAGGTCATGGATTCGGCCCGCGTCGAATGGACACTGAACGGCGATGGGATCGGCGCGGCGTCGCTGACACGCGAATTCTGGGAGCAATTCGATCTGTTTCGCCAGGCGCGCGATGTCTCGAATGTCGAGATCGCGCGAATCGAAACACCGTTGGCGCGCAAGATCGCCGCCTCCTGGCGCTTCTGGGTCACCGATTTCAATGCCTGGAAGCTTGCACCCTCGTTTGTCGGAATCGCCCTGCCCGGCTTCCTGATTTTTCTCATGCTGAGCCGGGGGCCACGGCGTCTTGACCTGACCGACCGCGAAACAGTGGCGCGGAGGCGATTCGGCTGGCTCTGTACGCTCTTGCTGCTGCTGTTGCTCGCGTATCACTACCTGTTGGCCGATCTGTATCTCTATCAAATCATACCGCTCGTGGTTTTGATCCCGCTTTTCGGCGCCTATTTCGTTCGGGCGCTCGGTGGCCGGTTTGAGCGCGGTCTTTTTGTCGCACTGGCTCTGTGGATCGCCATCTTCCCGGGGCTCGCGATGGCGCTGATGGGATTCAAACTGAAATCGCAGGTTGATCTGGGCGGCCGGCGCTATTTGCCATTCGAACTGGTCGCGCTTCATCAAGTGGGTCTGGATCAGGCAACCTTCCACCAGTTGGCTTTCGGCAACGACGCGGATGCATGGGTCGCACTCAACACCTATTGCCTCGATGAGAAGGTCCTGACGCACGAGAACCGCCACCTTGTCCTCGACCGGCGCGTCGAGATCGTCCACTTCGACGATTGGGAAGTGCAAGCGCTTTGGGGCAGAAGCCCCGACGAGCAACTGCGCGGCCTGCATGACCTCGGCGTGAAGTTCTACCTGTTCATTCCCAACGAAACCAAGCACCAGGTCAACCGCCGCCTGGGACCGCCCGCAAAGAGCGACATCAGCACCGGCGAGCCGTGGGAGTTCTCGGCACTACGCGGCTG
>LJVB01000147.1 GCA_001304215.1 Acidithiobacillales bacterium SM1_46
TACAGAGATGCGCACCTTGCTATGGCTGATTGCCGTCACCATCGCCGGGACCGCATGTGCCGAAGCACCGCCCGCGCTCGAGACCACCTTCGAATCGCAGCCGCGCACGATCTATCTCGTCAGTCACGGCTGGCACACCGGTATCGTGATCCGGTTAAGCGACCTGCCACACGACGCCTGGCCAGAGAGCGCCTTCTTGCCGCGTGCCGAGTACATTGAAGTTGGCTGGGGCAATCGCGAGTACTATCAGGCCGCTGACCCAGGCGCATGGCTTGCCCTCAAGGCGGCGTTCGTGCCGGGCCCCAGCGTGCTGCACCTGGTGGGATTTCGCATACCGGTCGAGCAGTATTTCTCCGCCAGCGAGGTAATTGCCCTGCCGGTCTCGGATGCCGGCCTGGCGCGGCTGGTCGCATACATCCGTGACAACTATGAGCGTGATGATGCAGGACATCCGATTCAGCTCGGCGTGGGACTCTATGGCGAGAGCGCGTTCTACGAATCAGTCGAGACCTTCCACCTGTTCAACAACTGCAATACCTGGACGGCACACGCGCTGCGCATCGCCGGCATTCGTGTCGGCTCACACCTCACGGCGCCCGAATTGATCAAGGACGCCCGACAAGCCGCACAGACGGCGCCCTCGGGGACCTACAAATAGCGCCAGTCCCGGAAAGTCACCGCCTGCCCGCGGTAGACGTCGCTGGCGTCTACGACGTTCCACACCGTCGCGCGCTCGATCAGGAAGCGCCGCCCCGTTCGCGACACACGCACACCCTGATAGTCGTCGATGAACCCGGCCTCGCTGACTCGCGCGAGCAGCTTGGCGCGCTCTTCTTGTGCCACGGGCTCGGCGGAAAGCCGCGAGGGCATGGCGATGAATTCCGCCCATGTCGTCTCGAATAGCGCGAGCGTGGCGCGATTGCCATAGTTGAATACCGGATCCGTCCCGGTACCGTGCGATGCAACTACGAATGGAGCCTCGAACAGCATCCGTGCCTGCTCCGTGAGCGGCGCAGACGGACTGACCAAGTCGTGCCCCGTGAGGCGTCGAAAACTTTCGATAAGCAGTTGCGCGTGTGCTGCAAGATAGTCATTGTCCACGTCCGGCGCTGGGCTAGCATCGTGGGCCATCACGCGGTCCCGTTCAGGCGGGCCACGCGGCCAGCGAGTTGCGATAGTAGGCGAGCACCTCGAGTGCCTCCGGGGCGGGTCGACAAAGACCCTCGCTGGTCACCACCATTCGCCGCAGCTTTAGCATGTTGAGCGCCGTCTCCACTGAATGCGCGCGGGTGCGCGACGGTACAATCACCACGGCACCAGCCCGCTGCAGAGCCTCGATCCGATCATAAACGCGCGCGGTCAGGTCGTATTCACTCTGACCCTGCGGCGCGGCCAGGACCGCTTCCGCGAGCAACGGAACGGGCAACACCGGGACGAGCCTCGCCACGCACTCCATCAGCTCACCCGCAAGGCGTTCTACCTGCGCGAAGCGCTGTTCCCCGTCGAGCGCGGCGAAATTGACGCCATCGCGCCGGCACCAGTCCCGGGCCGATACCGGAGACCCGAAGTTCACGCTGGCGTATCCAAAGCGGTGCCAGCGACTGCGCAGCATGAGCCACAGGTTGCGCGCGACGAAACCGAACGTGGTACGAACCACGAACCACCGCGAACGCCGCGCGGCGGCCGGATCGAGTCGACGCACCAGCGAACGATCCTCGAGCGTGCGATCATAGTTGATGCCCACCGGCACAAACACGATGTCACGCCCCTGTTCCGGGTCGAAGCCGCGCAGCATGTAGTCCAGGATCCCGAGCCGCGGCGCCTGCAGGCGCCCGTCACGCGACAATCCGCCTTCCGGGAACACCGCCTGACAAACTCCCTCTTGCGTGGCCATGTGGACGTAGCGCTCAAGCACGCGCCGATACAAGGCATTCTTCGAATTGCGGCGAACAAAATACGCGCCCATGGCTCGAATCAGCTGCGTCAGCGGCCAGATGCGCGCCCACTCCCCGACCGCGTAGGAAAGCGCCGTGTGCTCGGCCGCGAGGAAGGCCGCCAGCACGTAATCCATGTTGGAACGATGATTCATCACAAATACCACCGTTGCCTGCGGATCGATCCGCGCCAGTCGCTCGTTATCGGCAAAGCCGACACGCACACGGTAGAGCAGGCGTGCGAAGCGCTCCGCAATCCAGTAACCGACCCGGAAATACACGTAGGCATTGAACGCCGGCACAATCTCGCGCGCATAGTGCTGCACTTTGGCCTGCGCCACCTCGCGTGGCATATTCTGTTCCGCGGCATAATCCTGCATCGCCTCGGCCACCTTCGGGTCGTAAACAAGCCGGTCGATCAGTACCGCGCGCTTGGTAAGCTGGAATGGACGGATGGAGATATTGAGGCGTGTATTGACCTCATCGATCACGCGGTTAACCCGCCGGCGTAGCCACCAGCGCACGCCCGGCATCAGCAGTCGTTCAAGCAGCGCCCACGCCGCCAGCGCAACGAGCAGCGCAAAGAGCCACACCGGAACCGCGACCGCGCTCGACATGACCTCCTCCGTGTTATTGTTGTCGACGGCAACGCCCCCGCGGGTCGTCGCTGTCTGTCAGGCAATATATAGGAATCCGCCCACCGCCCGGAACCGGCTCCGGGTGTCGCAACATAACAGGAGCAATTCCCGTGGATGAAGAATCCCCCAAGAATGTTCTCGGCGAACCGCTGGAACTGTGCTCGCTCACTCCACGCACCGGATTCACGCGCACCGGCGCCTGCGAGACCGGCCCGGAAGACATCGGTTCCCATACCGTGTGCACGCAAGTGACGGACGAGTTCCTCGCATTCAGCCGCGCGCGCGGAAATGACCTCTCGACTCCAGCTCCGCAGTTCGGCTTCCCGGGACTGAAGCCCGGTGATCGCTGGTGCCTGTGCGCTGCGCGCTGGCGGGAGGCCTATGACGCCGGCCAGGCGCCGCGCGTGGTACTGACTGCCACCCATGCCCGCGCGCTCGAAGTGATTCCGCTCGAAACCCTCAAGGCATACTCGCTGGACCTGTCCTGAATCGCGCCTACGCGCCGCGTTCCAGCTCTTCCCAGCGCGCGTAGGCGGTCGCAAGTTCCGCCCGTAGCGCCTGAGCGCGTGCCAGCGTCTGGGCAATTGAGCTCTTCTCCTGCTGGTAGAACGCGGCGTGACTCATGCTTGCTTCGAGTTGCAGCTGCTCGCGCTCCAGCTGTTCAATCCGGCCCGGGAGCGTCTCCAGCTCGCGCGTCTCCTTGTAGCTCAACTTGCGCTTTTGGTCCGCCGGGGGCGGCGACTTCGGTTGCGGCTCGCGCGCGGGCCGTTGTTCCGGTGCCACGCGTTTGGCTCGCTCGGCGGGCGGCAAGCGCTGGCGCAGCCAGTCTTCGTATCCTCCGACATACTCGCCCACGCGCCCCTCGCTTTCGAAGACCAGCGTGCTGGTGACCACGTTGTCGAGAAACGCACGGTCGTGGCTCACGATGAGCAGCGTGCCGTCATACTCGGATAGCAGCTCCTCCAGCAGCTCGAGCGTATCTACGTCGAGATCATTGGTGGGCTCATCCAGCACCAGCATGTTGGCGGGTTCAGTAAATATCTTGGCGAGCAGCAGGCGATTGCGCTCGCCGCCCGAGAGCGATTTCACCTTCGAGTCGATGCGGTCTGGCGGAAACAGGAAGTCCTTGAGGTAGCCAATCACGTGCCGTGACCGTCCCTTCACTTCCACGTAGTCGCGCCCCTCGGCAAGGTTGTTGCGCACCGTCTTCTCGGGATCGAGACTGCGGCGATGCTGGTCGAAGTAGGCGAGCTGCAGTCGGGTGCCCATCACGACCCGCCCCGCCGTCGGCTCCAGCTCTCCGAGAATGATCCGGAGCAGCGTGCTCTTGCCGCAGCCGTTGGGACCGACGATGCCGACCCGGTCGCCGCGCAGGATGCGGGTCGAGAGATCTCGGATGATCCACCGGTCCCCAAAGCGAAAATCCACATGGCGAAGGTCGGCCACGATCTTGCCGCTCGCCTCCCCGGTATCGACCGCGAGCGACGCCTTGCCGCCGACTTCAAGGCGCGCGGCGCGCGCTCGGCGCAATGCTTCCAGCGCGCGCACCCGGCCTTCGTTGCGCGTGCGGCGCGCCTTGATGCCCTGGCGTATCCAGGCCTCTTCCTCCGCGAGCTTCTTGTCGAATTTCGCAAAGGCACGTGCCTCGGCTTCCAGCATCTCGTCCTTCTTCGTCAGGTAGCGGTCAAAGTTGCCCGGGAACGAAGTCAGCCGGCCGCGATCCAGCTCCACGATGCGCGTGGCGAGATGCCGCAGGAAAGTGCGGTCATGGGTAATGAACATCAGCGCGCCATTGAAGGACAGCAGGTATTCTTCCAGCCAGGTAATCGCAGCGATGTCGAGGTGGTTGGTCGGCTCATCGAGCAGCAGCAGGTCGGGCTCGCTCACCAGGGCGCGGGCCAGCATCACCTGCCGGCGCAAGCCACCCGAGCAATCGGTGAGACGCTTGTCCGCGGGCAGGTTCAGGCGGCTCAGCACTGCTTCCACCTTCTGGCTGATGTTCCAGCCATCGCGCGCCTCGATGCGCGTTTGCAGGTCGGCAAGTTCGGTCAGTGCGGCATCTGCGGTGCCGACGCGGCGTGTGACGTTGTGATAGCGCGTGAGCAGCTCACCGAGTTCGCCGAGGCCAGCCGCCACGACTTCGTAGATCGTCTCGTCCCGGTCGGCCGGCACCTCCTGCTCGAGGTGCGCCACCCGCAGCGGGTCGCGCCGCCACACCTCGCCATCGTCCGGCTGCGCCACGCCGGTCATTACCCGGAACAGCGTGGACTTGCCCGTGCCGTTGCGCCCCACCAGGCATACGCGCTCGCCTTTTTCGATCTGAAAATCAACATGCGCGAGCAGCGGATGATGACCGTAGGCGAGCGATACGTCGGAAAGGGTCAAGAGCGTCATGGACGGGAAGTCTACAACCGGGAACTACCGCAACTGAACCGACTGCTGGATCAATTCACGCAAGGCGCGCTAACCGCCGGGACCACGGGCTGGTGCATTGGCGCGCCCGCCGGAGCGAATGGTTCGCGCCCGATGATAGCGAAATGCAACCGCGGTGACTGCCACACCCAGGCACGGCAGCCACACCCAAAGAAGTTCGGACCGCAATACCGCTACCCCCCGCACTGACAAGATGCCGGAAACGCTGAGCGGGGATACCTCGATGGGTCGAAGCGGCGCAAAGAATCTCTCATGGGAAAACGGCCACAACAGGGCAATGCCGAGCCCACCGTTGGTAAAGGCGTCGAGGATGCCATGCGAGGCTACTGTCACCAGCAGAAACCAGAACGTGATTCGTGGCGTGGAAACGAGCTGTTTGGCGAAACCGGCACCGACGACGGCCACAAACAGAGCAAGCAACAATGAGTGACTGAAGCCGCGGTGACCCCACTCGGCGGCATACGGAATACCGTAATGAAAGCCCACAACATCGAGGTCGGGAAGCATGGACGCAACGGCTCCTGCCGCCAGGAGTCGCCTTGAAATGGCGCTACGCCCAACAACAGCGGCTATTGCGAGCGGTACCGCCGGATGAGCAAGAACGGTTGGCATGCTCGTATTCTAACGCTGCCTCGCGGACACCCGCGCGTGCTTGCCCACCGGCGCCCTTTTGGTGATATTCAAGGACTTCCGGAACCGTGAGACTGTGCCGAGCCGTGGACGCCCGACGTAAGTGGAAAGCCATAGTAGCCTGGAGCTACCTGATTGTAGCGCTCGTGGCGCTCCCCCTCTTTCTTGAGTTTCTCCTCGAAGCGCTCGGGGTGATCCGTCCCCCAATCGAGAGCGCTCTTCCCGAAGTCGTGTTCATTGCCCTGGTGCTGGACGCGTTCGCAGTGGGTGGAATCATTTTCCTGGGCTGGCCATTCGCCATTGTTATCGTCTGGTTTTTTCGGCATGACCGGCGCTTCGCCGTCCCGGCGATCCTGTTCCTCGTCGCGGAGGGACTGCTTGCCACCAACCTGCTGGTATGGCCTGGCTCCCAGGCCATGTTCGCTGTCTGCGTTGCGTTCGGCGGCGTCTTCTGTATCGCTGCGATTCGCGCCTGGGTTCTGTGGATTCGCGAAAGGAGCTGAGACCGCGGGGGGTCGTGCGTTGCGCTGGCGGGCGACGGGGATCTAACGCCGGTACTGCCGGAAGAACTCCCATATTACGCGATTGGCATCAAGGTCCTTGCTGGTGCGACCGATGACGAATTCCGGGAGGTACTGCATACCCTGCGGCCAGGTGTGGCCACCGCCTTCGATGACATAAAGCGTGACCGCCGCACCTTCACGGCAACTGGTATA
>LJVB01000148.1 GCA_001304215.1 Acidithiobacillales bacterium SM1_46
AGTCTCGTGGCGCGACGCGACCGCCGCCAGCGAGAGCAACCGCTGCTCGGATACCTCGGGTGCCGCAAGCAGATGAGTCAGGTGTAGTCGCCCTTCCGTAATCGTCCCGGTCTTGTCGGAACATATTGCCGACACTCGCCCGATGTTCTCCACCACCACCCCGCGCCGCACCAGCGCCTGCCGCTTGGCGAGCCGGTACACACCGACGCCGAGAAAGAAGGTGAGCACTACCGGGAACTCCTCCGGCAGTGCCGCGACCGCCAATGTCAGGGCGCTGAGCACGGCGTCGACGAGTCCATGCCCTTGGCGCAACCGTACCCACGCTAACGCGATACAGATCACGGATGCGGCAACGATCAGGACCTTTACCAGCTCCGCGACGGCACGTTGCAGCGGAGTCCGCTCGTGCGAACCCAGGATCGCGGAGCGTGCGATCTCGCCGTAGACGGTTTCGCGTCCCGTAAAGAGCACGGTCATGCGGGCGGTTCCGGTGAGCACGCGAGTGCCGGCAAGGCCCCAGTGCACGCCATCAATTCTGCCGCCACTTTTGAGCTGGGCAACATTGTCCAATGGCCGCTTACGGACCGGGAAGGCCTCGCCTGTTAGTGCCGACTCGTCGACCTGCAAACGATCTGCTTCGAGAATGACGCCATCGCCCGGGAAGAACTGGCCCGTCTCCAGCATAACCAGATCTCCCGGCACGACCTCGGAAACGCGCACTGTTTGCGGTTGCCCGTCGCGAACGACGGTCGCCTCGACCGCGAGACGGCTGCTCAGTCCGGCAATCGAGGCCTGGGTACGCCGGTGCAGAAACGCGTCCATACCGAAAAACGGTACGAGCGCGACAAGCAGGATCGCCGCCTCCGTATATTCACCAACCACACCGAACAGCACGCTGGTCGCGAGCAGGAACCACAGCATAGGGTCCTTGAGCGTGGCGTGAGCCACCGAGGACCAACTGGCACCGACGGTCTCGACAATGATATTGAGGCCATACTGCTCGCGACGCGACGCCGCCTCGGCTGCACTGAGCCCTTGCTCGGGCGCGGGTAGACTCGTCAAACGATCCTGAGGAACGAAGCGATTCATGTACCCATCACTTCATTCGCGATGGCAGCTTGATGGTTCGGCCGGCGACCATGAAGACGCCGCGGCCACGATGATGCAGCGTGCGCGGATTCTTTTCCGCCGGGTCGATCCAGGCCTTGAGTACCTCGAGCACGAAGAAGTTGTACTTGGTGGCCATGCTGGCATCCACCACGCGGCATTCGAGATTCGCGAAGCACTCCGCGACTAGCGGCGCAGTGATTTTCGATGCCGGCATAGGTGTCAGGCGAAACGCCTTGAATTTGTCGACGCTTCTACCCGAAGTGTTACCGCAACCCACCACCTGCTTCGCCAGCTTCGCAGTCGGAATATTGATGGCGCATTCCTTCGTCGCCTTGAGAGCCGCGAAGCTGAAATTACGATTGCTTAGCACACAACCCACGAGCGGTGGCTCGAAGTCCATCATGGTGAGCCACGACAACGTCATCACGTTGGCCCGCCCGCGCCGGGATGTCGTGACCATCACCACCGGCCCGGGCTCGAGCAGCTGATATACGCGGGCCAGCGGAAGGGCCTTCTTCATCGTCAGTCCTCCTCTCGATAAATAGGGAGAAAATGGCGCTCCACCCTATGGTGCCCGCCATGCAACTGGTCGACAAGGACGGCGTGGTTACAGTCCTGTCGGCACCGATACAATAGCGTTCCCAGTCGCCGGCCGAGCTACCAGCCCTCATGTTGCTTCGGATCTTCACCATTGTCTTCCCGGTATTCGCGATCGTCGGGATTGGCTATCTGTATGGCCGATTCCGGCGCATTGACCTGACGGCCGCGAACCAGATCAACATGGCGGTGTTGCTTCCGGCGCTGATCTTCAGCGTGCTTTCCGGAAAGAACTTCCAGATCGGACAATACGGCGCGCTCGCCGCCGGGGCGACACTGGTGATGTTGGGCTCCGGTTTACTGGCATGGCCGGTGGCGCGACTGACGGGCATCCCCGCCAAGACTTTCGTGCCGCCGATGATGTTCACCAATTCCGGCAACATGGGCCTGCCGCTCGCGGTATTCGCCTTCGGCGAGGCGGCGCTGCCCGCCGCAGTGGTGGTCTTCATTGTCGAGAACGGACTGCACTTCACGCTTGGAACCTGGCTCATGGATCGTCGTGCCCACTGGCTAGAAGTGCTGCGCCAACCAATCGTGATCGCCACACTGGCGGGCATCGCGTTTTCTTTGAGCGGTCTCACCCTGCCGGCGCCGCTGCCGGCGACAATCGAACTGCTCGGACAGGCCTCGATTCCGCTGCTGCTCGTCTCGCTCGGGACGCGGCTCACGGCCATCGACCTGCGCGAGTGGCGCGTCGGCTTGCTCGGTGCCATCGTTTGCCCCGTGACCGGTGTGCTGATGGTGCTGATCCTCACGCCGTTGCTAAAGCTCGTCCCCGGCGAGCAGGCGTTGCTGATTCTTTTCGGCGCATTGCCGCCAGCCGTATTGAATTTCCTGGTCGCCGAGCGCTACCGTCAGGAACCCTCCCGGGTTGCGGCAATCGTCATGATCGGGAACCTCGGCGCGGTCGTGTCGGTGCCGCTGGCGCTCGCCTACGCCTTGCGCTGAATTGCGACCGCAAGAATCGGGTTGGCGCGCACGGGTATGCACCCTACCATGCGGCACAGACCCGGATACCGGACAATCCATGTCGGTCAGCGATTACCAGCGTATTGAAAAGGCGATCGAGTTTCTCGACGCGCATTTCCGCGAGCAACCAAACCTGGCGCGCGTGGCGCGCGCCGCGGGTTTGAGCGCGTTCCACTTCCAGCGACTGTTCCGGCGCTGGGCCGGCGTGAGCCCCAAGCGCTTCGTCCAGTACCTGACTGCCGTGCACGCCCGCGCGCTGCTTCGCCAAACGACCAACGTGCTCGAGGCCGCCCACGGCGCGGGGCTCTCCGGCGGCGGGCGCCTGCACGACCTCATGGTCACCGTACACGCAGCCACGCCCGGCGATATCCAAAGCGGCGGTCGTGGCCTCGTGATCCGTTACGGCACTCACCCGACCCCATTTGGCGATTGTTTCTGTGCGCTGACCGATCGGGGCATTTGCGCGCTCGAGTTCGTATCCTCGACAAAGCAGACGCTTAAGCGGCTACGCAGCGAGTGGCCGCGCGCCGAATTGCGACACGCTCCGAAAGAGACCGCGGCCGTTGCGGCACGACTGCGCCGGCGCCCTGGCGCAGTGCGCGCCCCGGTCTCGCTGTACGTGAAGGGGACGAATTTCCAGGTGCGCGTGTGGGAGGCGCTGTTGCGAATTGCGCCCGGGAAGCTCGCCACCTATGAAATGGTGGCCAGACAAGTTGGCAAACCTCGCGCGGTGCGCGCCGTTGCCAATGCCGTCGCGAGTAATCCGGTGGCGCTGCTGATCCCCTGCCACCGCGTCATCCGCAAGTCCGGCGCACTGGGTGGTTACCGCTGGGGCGTGGCGCGTAAACAAGCGCTGATCGGCTGGGAAAGCGCGCGCTTTGCGTGAAAGCGTGGGGTACGCCTGGCGGGAGCCCGCCCCATCTTTGACTAAACGCAACGACATGCGCCACGGCTGCGCGTAATAAAAGCTCAGGGAGTTGTGTGAAGTCGGTGCGGCGGCTACGCCGCCGCGGAAACCAATACCAGCGCTTCGGGAGGACCAGTCATGAACAAAAGATTGGTAGCACTACTCGGCGTCCTGGCCCTGCTTCTATCGGTAGCAGGCTGCGCCAATCGGGCAACGGGATCCCTGACGCCAGGCGCCAGTCTCGCCGGCATTAAGGATTACTACGTTGTTCATCAGCCCAAGGACACGCACGGCCTGGACCAGATGATCAAAGATCAACTCGTCAAAATGGGCTACACGGCCAAGATTGGCGAGGAGCACGCTCCGCCCTATCAGGCCGACGCGGTGGTGACTTACGTGGACAAGTGGCAGTGGGACATCACCATGTACCTGCTGGAACTGACCGTCACGATTCGCAATCCGACCAACAACTATCCGCTGGCGACGGGTAATTCTTTTCATACGTCGATGACGCGGAAGTCACCTCAGGAAATGGTAGATGAAGTGATGACGAACATTTTTGCGGCCAAGTAGGATCGCCAGAGGACGGATTGAATGGACATGCTGCCTTTGGCGTATCGTGGTGTCGGGAAATTCGTGGCGCCGTTGATGCTCGCGTTACTGGCCAGCTGCGCCACGCCGGCGACCTTCCAGGGAATGGTGGCCGATCGCTATGACGTCGCGCGGCAACACCCTGTATCGGTGAGCGTCAGAACCTCCGGCGGGAGTGAGACTTCTGCCACCGGAAAAACGCAGATTTCCAATAATGAGTTCGCCAAAGCCCTCACCGAGTCAATTAGTAAATCGCGAGTGTTTTCCAGAGTGGTGCCCTCGGGTGGGGACTACTTGTTGCAAGTTGTGATCGTCAGTTTGGAGCAGCCGACGTTCGGCGGAACATTTACGGTGAAGATGGAGGCCGGCTGGACTTTGAAGCGCAGCGACGGCACTGTCGTGTGGCAGGAAGCGATCCGGTCGATCCATGCGGTGTCCGTGGAAGAGGAGCTGGTGGGCGTCACGCGCCTGCGCGTGGCGACCGAGGGCGCGGCACGCGAAAACATCAAGAAGGGTCTCGCGAAGATCTCGCGTTTGAACCTTTAGGCGTTCGCTCGAGCCGCGGCCTCTGCCATCGCCTGGCGCCACTGGCTATAACGCCGATGTAGACCGTCATTCGGGCGCGGCGCGAACGACTCGCCGTCGGCGACTGACCAGGAGCGAGGGAACCCGGCAACCAGGCACGCAAGGCCTCTGGCCGTGGCTTCGGGCACATCGGGGCGCCAGACGGGAAGGCCGCTCAAATCGGCCATGCGCTGGCACAGACCGTCGAGCTGACTGAGACCACCAGTCATTACGATGCGCGCAAGCGACCGACCCGCTCCGGCCAGTTCGTCGATATTTACCTGCAGCAGGAACAAGATGCTTTCGGCGACGCCGACCACTTGCTGTGCAACAGTGCCGGCGCCAAGGAAACTTGACTCGAAATTCGCCACCCAATACGGCGCACCGAGTCCGCCGATGCCATTCAGAAAGAGCAACGGAGTGGTATCGGCACTCAGCCACCCTGGAAGCTCGCTGGCGATCTCCGCGATGGCGTGCCTTGCGGCGATCCAGTCCAGCGCAGCGCCGGCACCATTTACCGTTCCCTCCAGCACATACGTGCGTTCATCACCCTGCTGCCAGACTAAGCTCGTGAGCAGTCCTGCGTGCGCGAGCGGTTCGGGAAAGACGCGCTGTGCAAAGGCGCCGGTGCCAATATTGATGTAGGCACAATCCGGTTGCGGCATGCCGTCGGCGAAAAGTGCCGCGGGTTGATCGCCCTGACATATCCGGAGCGGCACAGTCCGTCCGACAACGCGCAAGCTTCCGAAGGCATGATGCGTCGGCACACAGGCCGGCAAACAGGCGCGCGGGATGCCGAAGCGGTCGAGCAGGATATCGTCCCAGTCACGGGTCGCGAGGTTCCAAAGCTGCGTGCGTTGGGCGTTGGCAGGATCGGCTACCAATGGTTGTTCATCGAGCAACCGGAACAGAAGAAAACTTGCCAGCGGTCCGAACGCGAGCCGCCCTTCGGTCCCGGCACGCGCCACCGCGGGCAGGTGGTCGAGACACCAGCGAAGCTTGGAAGCGCCGTAGTGCGGCGTAAGCATGAGGCCGGTGCGCCGATGAATGTCAGCCTGCTCGCTCGCGAGCGGAATCAACGTCTCGGCCGCACGGCGATCCTGCCAGGAAATCACTGGCGACAGTGCCTCGCCGGTCACGCGATCCCAACAAACGATACTCGATCTTTGTGTCGCGAGTCCGGCAGCATTGATCCGCGTGCCGGGCGGGCGCCCGAGCGCCTGCAGCGCGTGGCGCACCGACCCGATGATTTCCTCGGGGTCGTGCTCGACTTGATCCGGTGTGGGACGACGCGTGGCAATCGGGTGCTCGGCCGAAACCTCCGGCTGGCCGCTGGCGTCGAAGACGATGGCACGACTGGCGTGCCCGCCTTGGTCGATCGCGAGATAACGACTCAATGCCCGGCCCGCGTCTCGGCGGCCGCAGCGTGGACGAGAAACGGGCGCCAATCGTAACCGCCGGCGTCGACCACGAACCAGGGATTGTGCAAGTCAGGTTTGTTGTAGGCGAGCGGGCGCCCCTGCAGATCGATGACGCGCCCGCCGGCGCACTCCACGACGCACTGGGCACGACGCACTGGGCGGCGGCCGTGTCCCACTCCATGGTCGGGCCGAGCCGCGGGTAAACGTCGGCGGTGCCCTCGGCAACGAGGCAGAGCTTCAACGCGCTGCCCATGTTGACGACATCGTGCGGACCGACCCCATCGAGAAACCGTTTGATCTCCGGGCCTGCATGCGAGCGCGAGGCCACCACAATCGGACACGTGCCGCCGTAGCGGCGCACGTTGATGGAACGAATCTCGCAGGCGCCCTGTTCTTTTTGCGCGCCTTGGCCACGGCAGCCGAAGTAGCTGGTGCCAATGACCGGCACGTACACAACACCCAGCACCGGGCTGCCATTTTCCACCAGCGCGATATTGACGGTGAACTCGCCGTTGCGCGAAATAAACTCCTTGGTACCATCGAGCGGATCGACAAGCCACAGCCGCGTCCAGCCAGTGCGCTGCTCGAAACCGGCACTGGCAGACTCTTCGGAAAGAATCGGAATGTCGGGGGTGAGCGCGGTCAGCCGCGCGCTTATCAGCTCATGCGCGGCGCGGTCAGCCTCGGTCACCGGAGAACGATCGGGTTTCTCGTCGACCTCGAAACCACGCTCGTAGATGTCGAGGATTTTACGACCGGCGTCAACGGCGATGGCCCGCACGGCTTGAAGATATTCGCACGCGTCGGTCGCCATCGCTCGAAATTTCTCCGGCTAGTAACCGAATTCGCCGACCCAGTCGCCGTGCCGGAAATCGAGATGCAGCCACTTCGGCGTGAAGGCGCCCGGCCGCACCAACGGGATGGGCTCCAGGTCCGGCGCGCCGGCCACGTCATGCACGGCACAGGCCTTGGTCATGACCGGACGGAAACTCACTGTGACGAGCTCGTTCACGCGTCCGCGGGCGGTGACGTCCGCGCGCGGCTCGCGCCGCACATACACGCGCTTGCGAATCAGACAGCTGAAGTAAAGCTCGAGCTCGATGTCGAGCGGTTCGAGCTCGGCATCGAGCTGGGCGGTGGCGCGCGGCGTGAAGCGCAACTCAAGCTCGCGACTGCCGAGTGCAACACGACTGGGTGGCATCATTATTTCCCCTGTTTGACCGGTTCCGACTTCAGCAAACCGTACTCGTTCATTGAGGCGGCGTAAACCCGGACGTCCTCGAACCCGAGACTGCGCAGCGTAAGATAGGTGTGCGCCGCGCGGTGCCCGGATTGGCAGTAGGTAATCACCGACCGCTTGGTATCTGCCAGCCCGGCGTTTCTCAGTAGCCGGCGCAGCGCGCCTTCCTCACGGCGCGTAAAGCCCTGATCGATCGCCACCGCCTGGTCCCATTCCCACCAATGCGCACCCGGAATATGGCCACTGCGCGGATCCTTGCGCTCGCCGCGATATGCCTCCTTGCTGCGAACATCGAGCAACAGCGCTCCGCGCTTATCGCGCGCGGCGCGAACGTCATCAAGACTTGCCTCGTTCGCACGCCCGCCGGCTTCCAGCACATAGGCAGCCGGCTTAGGTTTCCGGACATCGTTCACAACCTTGCGTCCGTCGAGGATCCATCGCACCAGTCCCCCATCTAGCACCGAGACACGCGGATGGCCGATGCGCTCAAGCTCCCAGAACAGTCGCGCCGCGTTCAGTCCACCGACGTCGTCATAGGCCACGACGTACTTCTCACGCGTGATGCCGAGACGTCCGAGCAGTCCGGCAAGCTCCCTGTCATCCAGCCGGACCGGATAACGCGGCGAGTCCTCCTTGTGCGGATCGCCGAGCACATGCTGCTTCAAGAGCGCCTGATATGGCAGGCGCACGGCGTGGGGGATATGGAAGCGCTGGTACTGCCCATCATCGTCGCTCATGTCGACGATCACGATGCGGGCATCGTCGAGCCGCGACTCGAGCCAGCGGCCGTCTACCAGTACCGGCACGGCAAGTGCCGGGGCCGACACGGCGAACAGAAGCAAAAACCACACAATCCGCGATTGCCTGGCGAACATGATTACACCTGCTTTGGCGTGAACCGCGCCGATTCCTTAATATACTGCGGGTCCGGGAAATATAGACGAACCATCCATGCTTGCCTGGTCCGACATCGACACGCTGCTGCTCGACCTTGACGGCACGCTGCTCGACCTGCATTACGACAATCACTTCTGGCTCGAGTTCGTGCCGCGCCGCTACGCGCAACGACACGGGCTGTCCGAGGAAGACGCACGCACCGAGCTGATGGGTCGCTACAAGCGTGCCGAGGGCACCCTCAACTGGTATTGCGTGGACTACTGGACCCGCGAGCTCGGCCTCGATATTCCGCAGCTTAAGGAAGAGGTCGATCACCTGATCGCCGTGCACCCGCACGTCGTAGAGTTCCTGCACGCGGTGCGGGCGCTGAAAAAACGCATCGTGCTGGTTACCAATGCGCATGGCAAGGCGATCGCACTCAAGTTTCGCCGTACCCAGCTTGGTGGACACTTCGACAGTGTGGTGTCCTCGCACGACCTTCGGGTACCAAAGGAACATGCGGGCTTCTGGCACAAGCTGCAGGTGGTGCAGCCATTCGAGAAGGGCCGCGCGTTGCTGGTGGACGACAGTCTGCCGGTACTGCGCGCCGCGCGCGACTACGGCGTCAGCCGGCTGCTTGCAGTGCGCAAGCCGGATTCCAGGCTGCCCGAGAAGGACGTCGGCGAATTCGAATCAATCCACAACTTCAAGGAGATCATGCCATGACTTCGATCAAGCGACCCCTCCATTCCATGATAGTCTTGTTTGGTGTAGCCACACTGTTGTGTGGGTGCAGCACCGCGCGCTACCAGGGCGATGAGAACTCGCCTTTCTACGCCATCCCGGCCGGCACGCACGTAGTGTTGGCCCAGGCCCTCGCGATTCCACCCGAGCAAGTAGGAGTCTTCATTCAGAACGGGAAAGTCATGCCGTGGTCCCGGATCAATCAGTATCATGCGCACTGCAAGTTCGAGATGCGCGACCGTAAGGATACCGAGCAGCGTGTGAATCCCGATGAGTTCCTGGTGACGCGCGTGGTTCAGGACGTGATCCATATGCTGAAATGGGGCCGGTGGCAGGTCGCAGAGGCATCGTTGGTCAAGCGCGTTAGCAGTAAGGATGACGGCGGCCCGTCGGTCATGACCTACGCAACCTACATGTATCTTGCCAGCGAGCGTCAACCGCGGGTGTTTCGCCTTGGCTGTGGACACTGGGACTATCCCGGCACGCGGTCTGCCGAATATCTCTCGATCGCCCAGATGCGCAAAGCGCTTGGCGATCTGATTACGCTACAGCTGCCAGCGAAGGGCGGCGGCTAGTCTACGATCCGGCTATTCGGGGAGGTGGGCGTCACATCGATCCGGAAGCAGAGAAGCGCGGTGGTATGTCGCTGGGCTGCGCGCCTCGATACCAGGCCTCGAACGCAGCACAATTTGCCTCGCCCTCGCGCGGTGCCCAGGTCGCAAAATCCTCGTCCGCGACCGGCACATACGGCCCGGCCTTTACCTCAAACAACACGGTGCCGGGCGCCAGCGATACCACGGTATGCCACTGGTTCGCGGGAAACTCCACCACATGGTTCGGTCCGCCCGCCCGCAGTTCGGTACGCTCGAGCACTCTGCCATTCTCGTCGAAGCGCAGCACCGCCGCTGCGCCGGTAAGCGCGACCAACAACTCGAATGGATCGCGGCCCGGGTGGCGGTGCGGACGCACATAGGTTCCCGGCTCGAACGCGTTGCACATACGTTGCACAACGTCGTCATGCGACGCATGCAAGTTGAGATTCTTCCTCCGCCGCGTACTGGCGGCAGCCTCCCTGCTTAGCCGTGCAAGCGTCGCGGCATCGATAGATTTCATACGAGGCATTATACTCGCGCGAGCCAAGCCGCCCAGCGCGACAATCCGGTAAACAGATGAAGGCCCTTCTGGTCAAACTGCTGTTCCGCATTTTCTCATTGCTGCCGTTGCGCGCGGCGCACGCACTCGGCGCGGGCATCGGTACTCTTTTTTGGCTCATTCCGAATCGGCGGCGCCGCACCGCTGAAACCAACTTGCGGCTGTGCTTCCCCGAAATGTCCGATGCGGAGCGCGCTGCGCTCGCGCGTGAGAGTCTGCGCGAGTACGCCAAAGGCTTCGCCGAGCTCGGGGCGCTGTGGACGAGAGATGCGGACGGGCTGCGCCGGCTGATCAGTGAAGTCAGGGGCGGCGAAGCGATGCGCAACGCCATGGCCGCGGGTAAGGGCGTAATCTTCGCCGGCCCCCACATCGGTGCCTGGGAGCTCGCCGGCCTCTATGTCTCTTTGCTCGGACCGATGAACACGATGTTTCGCACGCCGCCGATGGCGGAGCTCGGTAATGCCATGCGCCGGGTGCGCGAGCGCACCGGGGCGCGACTCGTCCCCGCCGACGCAAGCGGCGTACGCGCGCTGATGAAAGGGCTGGCGCGCGGAGAATCTATCGCGATCCTGCCCGACCAGGTGCCGGGAGACATGACCGGCGCCGTATTCGCGCCCTTCTTCGGACAGCCGGCCGCGACCATGGTGCTGCTATCACGCCTGGCCGCGAAGACCGGCGCCCCAGTGTTTTACGGCGTCGCCGAGCGCCTTGCGCGTGGGAAGGGTTATCGCATGCACTTCCTGCCCGCTCCGCCCGAGGTGGCCAGCGAAGACACCGTCATTGCCGCGACCGCCGTCAATGCAATGGTGGAGAAATGCGTACGTCTCGCGCCCGCGCAGTACCAGTGGGTGTACAAACGCTTTCGCGTGCGCCCGCCCGGCGAGGCCCAGGTGTACTGACACGCGAAGCACGCGTCAGAAAATAATGCTCATACCCCCCATGAAAGCGCGGCCGCCGACCTTCACCTTCTCGCCTGCCTTGTCCTCGGTGGTGGAAAGCAGTTGCTTGTACGACAGGTAGAGGCCGACGTGCCGCAAGGGGCGGATCTCCATCCCCGCGAGTCCTTGATACGCGAAACCGCTTGAATCGCCTGAAATGCCCCCGCTGTATTTGGTGTCAGTGAATCCAATACCCGCTCCCAGGAACGGGTAGAACCAGCTTGCAGCCCGGAAGTAGTACTTGCCGTTGGCGGTGAACGCCAGCACTTCCTGCTCCGCGCGCAGTGGTGGCGGCCCGGCAACCGTCAGCTCATTCTTGTAGTAGAAGATTTCTCCGCCCAAAGCCACGCCGAAGTCGCTGCGCCATTCAACCTCCAGCCCGAACACCGGCCTAGAGGTCGGGTTGATGTTGCTGGCCAAGCCAGCAACGACCTGGTTGCTTTCGGCCAGCTTGAACGTGCTGGCTTTCGGAATGATGGCGATGTCCCAACTCCGCCCCGACACCGTCGATCCCGGCGGCGCACTCGCGGGCCAAGACTCTTGCGATGCCGGCATCGCGGCCTGAACCGGTTGCGGGACGGGAGGCACGGCAACCACGGCGGTCGACGCCCCGACGAACCGGCTTTGCTCAAGCGATCGGCGGCCGGCCGATTCGCTCACCAGGCGCATCTCGCTGCGCACCGGCAATACGCCGGGGATGGCCTCAATCCAGACGAAATAACTCTTGTTGGCCTCCACCTCTAGTGAAAGCGTGGTGAGCACACGGTCGCCGGCGCGCAGGAAAGTGGTACCGGGCTTTACCGTTGCAGTGGCAAAGGTTCCGTTGGCAAGTTCACCAATTCGCTCACTATTCACGCTCACCGGGACAATCGTTGACATCGGATCGCGCTCACTACGAAACACAAACACCAGCACCTTACCGGGCGGGGGCGTGGCACCGCGCGCGTCGTCCGCGGCACGTGCCGCGGAAACGGCGAATAGGACACACAGGGCAGTCAGTGCAAGGCCTACGCGCAGCGGGCTCATTGGAGGCACGTCTCCATGCGGTTGGCTGTTCGTCCTGATCGCCGGTGGCGCATGGGCCGCGCCACCCACTCCATGCTTCCAGTCGACCCGACTGCGCCGGGCCTTGCCGTGGGGCGCCGCTTTTAACGCTGGCACACGCTTCCCGGCTGGTTCACGCCGGAAGGCGGCTCTCAGGCGCCGGCCTTCTTGCCCGCCGCCTTGTAGCGCTTGTCCCAGTTCTTGAAGCGCTTGCGGCAATAAGCGAGCAATGCCTCATAGTCCGGGAAGAACTGTTCGAAATCGTCCGATCCGCAGGGACCTTCGAACTCGCAGTCATCATTCGTGTGGTCACGACAGACCTGCGGCCGCTCGTGATAGACCAGACAACGGCCGTCATCCGCCAGGTGCCGGCACCGATTGTTGACCAGCAGGAACCAGCCGTCGT
>LJVB01000149.1 GCA_001304215.1 Acidithiobacillales bacterium SM1_46
AGGCGCTGGTCTCGCTCACTGCCCTCACGTTCATCGAGGACAACGCGCTGCTCCCGCGCGATCAACTGGCCGAGGCACGCAACAGCCTGCAGGCGCTGTTCCTTCGCACCAGTGGCGAGGAAACCATGCTGCGCAAGCTGATCGAGATTCTCAAGATCACTCGCGCGTTGCACCAGTCGTTCGCCAACATCGGCAACATTCTCTCTGGCGTTTCCAAAGGGCTGCATACGCTGCACGCGAAAATCGCGGTGCTGCGAGAGCAGACCGGACGTATGGTCCTGAGCGCCGAGGAAAACGCCGATTTCGTGGGGCCCTTCCTGTCATTTTCCCAGCGATTCGTACACAAGGTTGAGGGCTTTCAGCGCCTCATCAATGACTATCTCGAGATCAAGGAAGCCGAGGGCCGCCAGGCGAGCCACTACCGCATCGCGCGCGATGCGCGCGTGCAACTCAAGCAGCGCCTCGCTGGAAGCCTCGGCTCCGAGATCCGCGGCGAAGTCGAGAACAAGATTCGCCAGGAAGTGATCGCGTCATTCGACTACAGCGAGGCGGAGACCAACTACAAGTATGCCCAGCGCGACTCGCTCAACATGGAGATGGAAGTGCGAGAGGCGCTCGCCGAGATCCGTGCCATGTGTCAGATGGCCATGAACCCGGCCATGCGTGCCAATCTGGCGGATGACATCGACGACGACGCCGAAGACATGCTCGCCGCCAAGCGTTATGAGTTCGATGACATATTCACGCTATTCGCCTCAGCGCTGCGCAAACACCCGCGCTTGCTGCACATCAAGGACGCGGTGCTCGAACTGTTCAGGCTCTACCAGGCATCCTTCGGCATGCTGAGCCTCGACTTCACGCAACTCGCCAAGGCGACCGAAACCATGATTGAGAATGCCGAGGCCTACTTCGACGCCAAAGAGGAAGACACGGACATCCGCAGCAAGCGCGACAAGCTGCGCAAGATCGAGGGATTGATTCCGTTTCTGGAACAGGCCGCTGCCCTTCTGGGTGATGCGGCGCTCGATACGCACGCCAAATTCTCCAAGCGTCTGTCGGAACTGGTCTCGGTCAGGCGTTCGGCGTGGGAACATATCTTTGAGGAGCTGCTGCGCGCGAAGGTGCAGGCCGAAGCGGAACTTTCGACTCGCCTGTGACCGCCCCCCCAGGGGGGATCAGCGACCCGCCGAATCGTATTTCTCGTACTTCTTGAGCAGGATTCCACTGTCGTCGCAGCACGAACCGGCGCACTTCTTCAACTCGTGTACCTTCGCCGGGTCTTGGTCGAGATAAGCCTCCACCGGCAGATTGTGCTGCGCACAGTCACAACCCTTGTCGTCATAAACATACACATGCTTAAGGCCCACCGCCCGCGCCATGTCGTGCGCCCGCCACATTATCTCTGATGGCGTTGAAGGCAGGTCCGCCAGCTTGTAGGCGGGAAAGAACTTGGTGATGTGCCACGGACTCTCGGCACCGAGATAGTCGTGCACCCACTGCGCGATGGCGCGCAGCATATCGGGGTCGTCGTTGCGCCCCGGAATGATGTTGGTGCGGGTTTCGACGTGGATGCCGCGACGCTGGGCACCGGCGATGGAACCGAGCACCTGCTCGACGCGCGCCGCCCCGCAAATCTGCTGGTAGAAGTCGTCATCGAGACTCTTGATATCGGAACAGAGTACATCGACGTACGGGGCCATGAGCGTCAAGGCCTCTTCCGTCACAAAACTGTTCGAGACGTAGACTGTATAGAGACCGGCATCGTGCGCAACCTGCGAAACGTCGAGCACGTATTCGAGCCACACCGCCGGTTCGGAGTAAGTAAAGGCAATGCCCTGTGCATCATGGCGCTGCGCTGCCGCTACCAAATCCTCGGGCGTCACGTAGGCAGCAGTCGACAGGCCGCGGGCGAGTTCATCGAGCGCCGTGACACCCCAGGAAATTTCCAGGTTATGGCAGCCGCCGCAACGAAAATTGCAGCCGAAGGAGCCGACCGACATCACCTGCGTTCCGGGGAGGAAGTGCTTCACCGGCTTGCCTTCAATCGGGCCCACGTCGATGGCCGATAGAATGCCGTACGAAAGGTTAAAGAGCGTGCCGTGACGGTTAACGATGGCCTGACAGAACCCACGCATTCCGTGCTTCAGCCCGCAGCGCCAAAGGCACAGATGACAGCGCGTGGTGCCATTGGCCAGCTTTTCCTGCAGACGCGTCTCGACGATCTGGTACTTCTTTGGAGCGGTACGAGCAAAAGACATGCGGCTACCCTAGCGGGCGCGGGCACCGGATTCAACGGGGTGAAATGTGCGCCTACCTAGGGCAGCGGTGCTCCGCACTTCCAGCAAAGCTCGAAGCTTCCCGGATTCTGCTCGCCGCACTGCGAGCAATGCTGGAGCGGAAGTTCTTTGGCGCGCTCAAACCGCCGGCGGACCTCATCGGCTCGAACCAGGTCGGTTTCGTTCTCCAACCAGATCTCCGGCCAGGTCTGCGTAAACGGCAGTTCCCCGGTCGCACCCTGCGCATGTTCATTGAGAATGCGCGCGGCGATGCCCGCCTCGGCCAACAGGCGCAGCAACAGGTGCGCTTCCGGAAGATTGGCGGCAGTGCCGAAGCGAATCACGCCAACAGGTTAGCGCGCTGGCGCATTCGCGCCTAGCCGGTTGGGGCCGATGTGCGTGCCGTTGTCGCTGCCTCTGCCGACTTCTTGAAGGCGGCGGTCCCTCGATAGATCTCTCTTCGGCGGCGCCGTGGATGCGCAGGTCCATCTCGGGGTGCGCTTCGCCGGTCTTGCCACGCTGACTGCTCCGCTTGATGGCCAACTTCAGTTCACTCATCGAGCCGGCATTGCGCTGTGCGTCCTCGTCTCACAGCTCATTGGACGACGCTTGCTGTGACAACGCGTCGAGCCAAGACTTTAACGATGACAAGACTTCGCGCTACGCTGCGCCGGCGTTGGCGGCATCGCGGCAACAGGCACGGAAGGTGCGCGACCGCGCGCCGCGGACTGCGGGATATCGAGACCAGCCGCTAGTCAAGGCGGAAGCCGACGCGCAGGCGCACCTGCCAGTGCGCGATCTTGCCCTCTGCAAGGTGGCCGCGCGTCTCCAGCACCTCGAACCAGTCGAGGTTGTGCAAGGTCTTGCCGGCGCGGGCGATGGCGTTGCGGATCGCATCATCAGAACCCTTGGTGGACGATCCGACCAGTTCCAGCATCTTGTAGACATGTTCACTCATGGTTGCCTCCTCCTGTGGTTAACAGCGTTCGACCGCATGATAACTAAACTGTCGTGCCCGCGCCGATTTCTGGGCCGCCCAACGCTGCGCCAAGCCCATCCAGCACGAACTGTACGGCGAGCGCCGCCAGCACGATGCCGAGCAGCCGGCCAACGACGTTAATACCGGTTTGACCGAGTAGTCTCACGATTTGCCCAGACAACAGCAGGGAAAATAGGGTGAGCGCGAGCACCAGTAATACCACGGCAAGCACAATACCGAGTACTAAAGGCCGCGAACCGTAATGGCTCACCATGAGCAGCACCGTGGTGAGCGCCCCGGGCCCCGCAATCAGCGGAATGGCAAGTGGGAAAACCGAAATATCTTTCTTGTGCTCGGCCTCCTTCTGCTCGCGCTCGGTCGGCGCACGAACGCCGGAGGGCCGCGCAAACACCATGTCCACGGCGAGCAGAAACAGCAGCACGCCGCCGGCAATCTGGAAGGCGGGTATGCCCACGCCGAGCGCGCCGAGCAGCTCATCGCCGACCAGCACGAAGACCACCAGCACAGCAGCGGCAAGCAACACGCCACGCAGCGCCATGCGGCGCCGGGCGGCATCGGACTCGCCATGCGTGAGCGCGGCAAAGATGGGGGCGATACCGACGGGGTCGATCACCACAAACAGAATGATGAACGCATCGAGGAATAGATCGAGCATATGCATCCCGGCAATCGGCCGCGACCCTTATACCACGGATTAACAGCCACCCGGAAAGCAACCCACCGCGCAAAAAAAACGCCGCCGTCCAATACGCGTGACGCCAGGGAGAGGAGGCGACTGCGTGAATATCGGGGACGGCGGCGGCCCAGTCAGGCAAATGCGGGGGCTACAGTCGCAAATTCAATCGCGGCTGACATTGACCTATATCAAATGACGGTCCGGCCCCCGCCATAGAATTCTTACGGGACATCGAGGCAACGTACTGATCATGACCGTCGGAACTGTATGCAACCGGGATGTCGTTTACACGACCCCTGATACTTCCGCACCCGAAGCCGCTCGGCTGATGCGAGAGTTTCACGTCGGCAATTTGGTCGTCTCTGAAGAGAGGGCCGGAAAGCGCTTCCCGGTGGGCATCGTCACCGATCGCGATCTGGTGGTCGAAGTGCTCGCGCAGGGAGTCGCCCCCGAGAGCGTGACCGTAGCTGACATGATGTCAGCTACTTTGGTCACCGCTCGGGAAAGCGACGACTTGATGGACACCATCAAACGCATGCGCGTCAAGGGAGTCCGCCGCATTCCGGTACTCGGGGCGGATGGCGCGCTGGTGGGCATCCTATCGGTTGATGACGCGATCGATTTGCTTGCAGAGGAACTCACCGATCTGGCGCGCCTCATCACTCGCGAGCAACAGCGCGAGCACATGCGCCGCCCCGGATCAGGTTAGAACAGCCCGAGCTGATCGCCCGTCCGGACTGGCGCGCGAAAGCGGCTATTGTCCAAATCGGCGCACTGACGATTGAGTCCGAGGCGTCGGGTCGCGAGCTGATAGCGCCTCGCAATGAGTTCCGCGTACGCGCCCTCGCCCCGCATGCGATGGCCGAATCGCGCATCGTTCGCGCGCCCGCCGCGACTCGCCCGCACCAGACTCATGACATGCGCCGCCTTAAGCGGCCGGTTGGCCGCTAACCACTCCTCAAACAGGTCACGCACCTCATGCGGCAATCGCAGCAGCACATAGCCCGCCTCGCGCGCACCGGCTTGATGGGCAGCTTCGAGGATCGACTCCATCTCGGGGTCGGTGAGCGCGGGGATGACAGGCGCGACCATTACACCCACCGGCACGCCCGCTTCGGAGAGACGGCGGATAGTCACCAGGCGGCGCGCCGGTTGCGTCGCACGCGGCTCGAGTGCGCGTGCGAGCGAGGCGTCGAGTGTCGTGACCGAAACGTACACCTTGGCCAGGCGCTTTAACGCCATCGGGGCGAGCAGGTCGAGATCGCGCTCGATGAGCGAGGACTTGGTAACGATCGTGAGCGGATGCTCGCAAGCGGCCAGCACCTCGAGCAGAGCGCGGGTCACCTTGAGGCGCCGCTCGAGCGGCTGGTAGGGGTCGGTGTTGGCGCCAAACGAAATAGGGCTTACGCGATAGCCCGGGGCGCGCAACTCCTCGACAAGCAGGTGCGCGGCATCCGGCTTCATGAAAATACGCGTTTCGAAATCCAGGCCCGGCGAGAGCCCGAGGTAGGCATGCGTTGGCCGGGCATAGCAATAGACACAACCATGCTCGCAACCGCGATACGGATTGATTGACTGGTCGAACGGAATGTCGGGTGAGTCATTACGCGCGATGATGCTGCGCGCATGATCAACCTCGATGCGCGTCGCGGGTGGCTCAGGCGAATCATCCAGAATGCCCCAGCCGTCATCGAGCGCCTGGTGCCGGTGCGCAGCATAGCGGCTGTCCGCATTGCTGAGGGCCGCGCGTCCGCGCTGGCGCCGCAACGGCGCGTTCGATCCCGTCGCCTGATCCGCGCTGTCGGTCGTTTCGTCCTGCATTGGCGCTAGCGTACACCGGTAGGCGCAGCGTCGGCAGTCACCTGGTGATACCCACCCTGTACGATCTCACGCAACCCTGCTAGAAAGACCTCCGTCCAACAGGCAAGCGCGTTCCCGTACCTGATGCATCGCATTTTGCGTTCGATCGCCGTAAGCGGTACCGGTATCGCGCTAATCGGCTGTTCGCCGGGCGCCATACTCGGCCTTAGCGCCAATAATGCCACCCTGCAACGGCACAGCGTCCTGGTGGTGCGTGTCGCTGACGCGACCGTGCTGTCGCAGGATACGATTGCAGTGCTTTACCAGCGGCGTGCGAGCGGCAACCGGCTGCTTCGCTACAGCCGCCCGACTGGACCCGACAGCTATGTGTTCCTGGTTGCGCCGGGCGAGCACTACCATGTTGCCGTCTTCCTCGACCGCAACCACAACATGCGCATCGATGTCGACGAGCCGCTGGGGTCATGACGGTGTGCAACCCCGCTTCGGCGATCGCATCGTGTTCACGGAGATACAGCTTTCACGGAGCGATGCCATGCGCGCGGGTTTCGAGCGCGATCTGGCCCTTGCCGGCGCCACCGAAGCACGCGAGCTTCCGATTGCATTCGGCGAAGTGGCCGACCTCAATAGCGCGATCTTTTCGCCGGCCTATGGCAAGAAGGGTTACTGGCGCGCCGCGGATTTTCTGCGCGAGTCTGGCGTAGGCGTGTATTTCCTGGAGCCGTATCAGCCGTCCAAGATCCCAGTGCTGTTCGTATATGGTGTGAATGGCACGCCGCGCGAGTTTCGCGCGCTCTTCGATGGTGTGGACCGCGGCCGCTACCAGCCGTGGTTCTTTCACTATCCCACAGGAGTGCGCATCAACGATGCGGCCACGGCACTGAATGAGATCGTGCGCTCGCTGCACGCGCAATATGGCTTTACCCGCATGCACATCGTGGCACACAGCATGGGCGGACTGGTAGCACGCGGGATGCTCGTCAAGCAGCTCCAGGACGAGCGCACGCCATATGTCCGGCTACTCGTTTCACTGTCGACACCATGGGGCGGGGTAGCCTCGACCGCGCGCGGGGTCCGCGAGTCGCCGGTCATCATCCCGGCATGGGTCGACCTGCAGCCGCAAGGTCGTTTCCTCGCCGACCTCTATGCAACGCCACTCAAGCCCCGCATCGAGTTCCACCTGCTCTACGGCCACCGCGCGAGCCACTTCGCCTTTCTGGACGACGACGAGAGCGACGGCACGGTCACGGTGGAGTCCCAGCTCGATGAACGGGCCCGAAACGATGCCGTCCAGATCCTCGGCTTCGAAGAGGACCACGAGAGCATCCTGGTGAGCCGCCAGGTGATCGCTGCGCTGAACGAGGCTCTGCGTCGGGCAGATAGCGGCGGCGGCAACTCCTCGACCGCCAGGCCCTAGCACCGGGCAATCCTAGCCCGAAGCCAGACGGTGGGCGAGCCGGGTGGTCTCCGGCAGGCGAAAGCGCGTCGTGCAGCGCAGTACATAATTGATCGCGGTCTTGAGATTCACGCGGTGCCCCACAGAGACATATAGTGGCCGCACGCCAGCACGCGTGCGCACCACGGCGCCGACAATCTCTGCCCCATCGCGCAATGGCACCCAACTTCCCTTTGAATCCGGCAAGGACGCGTGCCTACCGACTAGGCGTGACTTCGCCACACCGATCGTCGCGATGCCGGTGAGCACGCCAAGGTGGCAAGCAAACCCAAAGCGGCGTGGATGCGCCAATCCCTGTCCATCGCAGAGCACCAAATCGGGACGAACCTCCAGCTTCGCGAGCGCCGCCAGCACGGCGGGAATCTCTCGAAAAGACAGATAACCCGGGACGTAGGGAAACCGTGTTGGGACGCGCGCCAACGCCTGCTCGCGCGGAGCGAGCGAGGGATAGTCCAAAACGACCGCTGCCGCGCGCGTGATGCGCCCGCCATCCTCAAAGCCGACATCGACCCCGGCTACGGTGTGGACCGGTCCCAATTGGTCGCGTGCCACGACATAGCCGCGCAGCTGTTCCTGCAGCGCGCGCGCCTCCGCCACGGTGCGCGGCCACGGATGGCGGTGGGCACGGGGCGGCGCGATTCTTGCGCGGGGAGAACGTGACATTGCGCGTTTTCGGGTGGCATTCGCCAATTTCGCCGGCACTACTTGCCGGTCTGACGCGACTAGCATAACTTGGTTTGGAACAGCGGCGCATTGAGTCGCTTCTGGGGACGCATTACAGGGCCATGGCACGGCTGCTTACACTTTCCCGCGCGGCGCGCCTGGTCGGCGTGACACGCGGCGCACTGCAAAATCAGATCAAGCGCGGAGAGCTTGAAACCTTCGAGGGGTTCGTCTCGGCGGACGATCTGG
>LJVB01000025.1 GCA_001304215.1 Acidithiobacillales bacterium SM1_46
CATGATAGAGGCGGCGCAGGATCTGTGGCACCGGCAGCGTCAGCAGCTCCTCGCGCGTGATCGTCGAACCAAGATGCACCGCGCGGTCCCAGGCGTCGACGTCCACCATTTGCTCTTCGGGCAGTCGCTGCAGCAGCATGCCGGCTGCCTGATCAGTGTCCGCCGCGAGCCACAGGCGCGTATTCAGCTGTTCGGAGCGCTCGAAGTAGTGCTCCAGCACTTCCGCCACGGTTCCGCCATCGAGGGCGACAATTCCCTGGTAGCGCTCGCCGTCATCCGGTTCAATTGTCATGACCAGCTGCCCGTCACCCAGCAGATCGGCGATCGAGCCAGGTGCAATGTCCTGATCCCACTGTGCCACGGCGCGCAGCGTCTGTTTGCTCGTGCACTCTACGACCAGCAAGCGAACCGGGCCGTGACCCTTCACCTGCATGGTGAGGCGGCCGTCGAACTTGATACTCGCGGCGAGCAGCGAGGCCGCTGCCATAAATTCTCCCAGCAGATTGCGAACCGGATCAGGATAGTGTCGGCGTTCCAGCACCGCGCGCCAGGTGGCGTCGAGACGGACGATCTCGCCTCGAATCGGCGCATGTTCAAAAACGAAGCGTTGCAGCGTGTCGTGTGCAGCCATGACGACGAAAATCGTGTGAGGTACTTCATTAAAGTGTAACAGATGCGTCAAGTCGGCTTTGGTTATACTGGGATGGCATGAAGGTTCTTCTGATCCGGCACGCCCGAGCACAAGAGCGGACTGCGCCGGGCGCGCTCGCCCGGCGCGATCATGTCCGTCGCCTCACCGAAGCGGGACGCAAGGACATGCGGCGGGCCGCCAAGGGCCTACGCAAGATCGCGCCTGATCTCGATATCCTCGCCAGCAGTCCATTAGTGCGTGCCAGGGAAACCGCCGAGATAGTCGAGCGCGTTTTTGGTGGTCCGGAGATTACGGAACTGGCCGCACTGGCGCCAGGAGCCGCGGCCGAAGAACTGTTGAACTGGTTGCGTGACCAGCGCGCCGGCACGGTGGCGCTGGTCGGTCACGAACCGAACTTGAGCCGAATGGCGGCGTATCTACTCACCGGTGAGGCGCGCGGTTTTCTTGAACTGAAGAAGGGCGCGGCTTGCATGCTTGAGTTCGAGTCGGCACCCGCCGCCGGAGCTGGAACCCTCAGCTGGTCGCTCGCGCCAGGACAGCTGCGCCGGCTTGCCGAGTGAGTGCCGCGGGCGCTTGCCGGAGGTGGTCATTTGACGCAGGCTCGGCGCATGAAAACACCAGGGGATCTGCTCGCGTGTTCTGCCGCGCGGGGCGCGGCACGTGTGGCACTCGGGCGGCTCGCCGCGGCGCAGGCAGCGGCCGCACGGCTCGCGCGGCCGGACGATGATGAGGCGCTGCACGATTTTCGGGTTGCATTGCGACGGCTGCGCAGTGCGCTGCGGCTGTATCGCGCGGAGTTGGGCAAGTACGTGTCGGTGCGGTTGCGCCGGAGAGTGAAGAAGCTCGCGCGCGCCACCAATGCGGCCCGTGATGCGGAGGTGCAGATTGCGTGGTTGCGTCAGGCGCGGCTGCGCCTCACCCCGGCGGAACGGCGCGCACGAAATTGGTGGGAAATCCGGCTCGCGGCGCGCCGTGATCGAAGTTATGAGTCAGTGCGCGGCAGAACGCTCGCGGCGTTTTTTGCGACGGCACCGCTCCTCGAGCGTGCGCTAAAGCCGGTTGCCGCGTCGGCGGCCGACAAGGATTACGGTGGGTTCGCGCGCGTGACTGGCGAGCGATTGCAGGCGACGGCACAGACGCTGCGCGAGGCGCTCGCGAAGATCCAGACGGTCACTGATACTACCGAGATTCACGCGGCGCGCATCGCCGGAAAGCGTTTGCGCTATCTTCTTGAACCAGTGGCGTCCGAAATCCCGGGCGGATCAGCGGCAGTGCGGAAAATGAAACGCTTTCAGGATGAATTCGGGTTGCTGAACGATGCATTCGTGCGAATGGCCGAGATCGAGGACGCCGCGCAGGCAGCCGGGGCGGAGCAGGCACGCGTGGCACTGCACGGCGCGCTTGCCGCGCGCAGTCGTGCACGTGCTACGGACGATCCAGTGCGTGGTCTGGTTGCCATTGCGCGGAGCGTGCAGCGCGAGACTGGGCGCCGCTTCCGGGCCGTCGCGCGAGACTATCTCGGTTCGTCGGGAGGCAGCTTCGTGCTGTCACTGACGCGGCTTGGCGCGCGGCTGGCCAGGGATCACCAAAGTCTTCTCGATAAGGAGCTCGCATCATGAAACTCATGACTGTGTCATCGGCCGCACGCAAGCGGCGCCCCGAGAAACGTGTGGCGCCCGACATCGTCGCGGCCGTGGATCTCGGCTCGAACAGCTTTCACATGATTGTGGCACGTACGGTCAGCGGCCAGTTGCACGTGCTCGACCGCCTGCAGGAGATGGTGCGGCTTGCCGCGGGACTCGACGTAGACAACCGCCTTTCCAAGTCTGCCCAGCGGCGCGCGCTCGCCTGTCTGGAGCGCTTTGGTCAGCGGCTGCGCGGCATGGCGCCCGGGAGCGTACGGGTGGTCGGCACCAATACGCTGCGCCGCGCGCGCCAGGCGGAGAAGTTCCTGACGCGCGCCGAGGCCGCGCTCGGCCATCCCATCGAAGTGATTTCGGGGCGTGAGGAAGCCCGGCTCATCTACCAGGGCGTGTCGAGCGAGCTGGCCGATGAGGGGCCGCGGCTGGTGCTCGATATTGGCGGCGGCAGCACCGAATTGATCCTTGGAGAGGGGCGTGAGGCCAAGTCGATGGAAAGCCTGCACATGGGCTGTGTAAGTGTAAGCGAGGCGTATTTCCCCGACGGTCTCGTGACCACGAAGGCATTGCGGCGCGCTGTGACAGCCGCACGGCTGGAATTTCAGCCAGTGGCCGCGCAGTTTCGCGGCGGGTGGCGGGTGGCCCATGGGTCTTCCGGCACGATACGTGCGATTGGTGCAGTGGTGCGGGAGGCCGGATGGTCGAGCGGATTGATTACGCGCGCTGCACTCGACAAATTGCGTGACGCGCTGGTGGCGGGAGCCGATGTCAGCGCACTACGGTTGCCCGGTCTCAGCGCCGAACGCGCGCCGGTATTTCCGGGTGGAGTCGCGATCCTGATGGCGGCTTTTCAGGAGCTCGAAATATCGGAGATCAGGATCGCCGATAACGCGCTTCGTGAGGGCCTGTTATACGATCTCATCGGGCGCATCCAGCACCATGATGTGCGCGAGCAGTCGATCACGGCGCTCAGCGGGCGCTATCACGTTGATCGCGCGCAGGCTGAGCGGGTGGCGCGCAGCGCTCAGGAGTTCTTTGGACAGCTTGCCGAAGACTGGCGGCTTGGCGAGGACGATGCGGCGGCGCTTTCCTGGGCGGCGCGCCTGCACGAGATCGGACTCGCGATCGCGCATAACCAGTATCACAAGCACGGCGCTTATCTGGCGCGTTTCTCCGATCTGGCCGGATTTTCGCGCACGGAGCAGGCGCTGTTGGCGCTCCTGATCCGCGCGCATCGGCGCAAATTTCCGCTACAGGACTTCGCCGCGTTGCCGCGCGGCCCCGGGAAACGCGCGCGCCGCCTCGCCGTATTGCTGCGTCTCGCAGTGCTGTTGCATCGCTCGCGGACTGATGCGGCATTGCCGGAGTTGAAGCTGCGAGTGCACAAGCGCGAAATGCGGCTTGCGTTCCCGCACGGCTGGCTGGAGGAACATCCCTTGACGCGCGAGGACCTGGAACGAGAGGACCGTTATCTGCGGGCAGCGCGCATGCGTCTTAAGATCGCCGCTGCCTAAGGCGTCTCCAGCGCTTCATGGAGCGCCGGCCAGCTCCTTGAGCAGTTCACCCTGCGCAGAGCGCGGCTCGGTCCCATCCGGTGTACAGCGGCGGTAGCTGCCATCGTTCTGCAGTTCCCAGGCCTGGGTGTTGTCCGCCAGGTAGGCCTGCAGCGCCTCGCGCACCACCCGCACGCGCAGGCTTTTTTCTTCGATCGGAAACGCCACTTCTAGACGGCGGAAAAAGTTGCGATCCATCCAGTCGGCGCTCGAACAGAACAGCTCCTCACTTCCGTCGTTCTGGAACCAGAACACCCGGGTGTGTTCGAGAAAACGCCCGACGACCGATCGCACACGAATGTTGTCCGAGACGCCCGGTACGCCGGGTCGCAGGCAGCAGATGCCGCGCACGATGAGATCGATTTGCACGCCGGCCGTCGAGGCGCGATAGAGCGCCTTGATGATGCCGGTTTCCACCAGCGCATTCATCTTGGCAATGATGCGCGCCGGCTTGCCGCGCTGGGCGTGCTGCGCTTCGCGCTCGATGCGCGCGAGCAGTTCCTTGTTCAGCGTGAACGGCGCCTGCAACAGCTTGGTCAGTTTCGACACGCGCCCAAGGCTCGTGAGCTGCAGGAAGACCTTGTGGACGTCGTTGCCGATGTCTTCATCGCAGGTGAGCAGACCATAATCGGTATAGAGTCGCGCGGTACGGTCATGGTAGTTGCCGGTGCCAAGATGCACGTAGTTGCGCAGCCGGCGAGGTTCGCGCCGCACCACGAGCAGCATCTTGGCGTGCGTCTTGTAGCCGACGATGCCATAGACGACATGCGCGCCAGCTTCCTGCAGGCGTGTGGCAAGACCGATGTTCGCCGCCTCATCGAAGCGCGCACGCAATTCGATGACCACTGTGACTTCCTTGCCGGCGCGGGCGGCCTCCACCAGCGCGTCGACCACGGCAGAATCCGGGCCGGTGCGGTAGAGCGTCTGCTTGATGGCGAGCACCTTGGGGTCGGCGGCGGCCTGACGAACGAAATCGATGACCGGGGCAAACGACTCGAACGGGTGATGCAACAGGATGTCGCCCTGGCGAATCGCTTCGAAGATGCTCTTGCTCGTTACGAGCCGTCGCGGCAGGCCCGGCGTGAAGGGCGGAAACTTGAGATCTGCCCGATCGACGAGGTCGTGCACTGCCAGCAGGCGCGAGAGATTCACGGGTCCGTTGACCTGAAAGAGATCGTCCCGCTCGAGTTCGAACTGGCGCAGCAGGTAATTGGCCATTTCATCCGTGCAGTTGTCCGCCACCTCGAGGCGTACCGCATCGCCGTAGCGGCGCGCCAGCAGTTCGCCTTCCACCGCACGGCGCAGATCGCTCGCTTCTTCCTCGTCCACAAACAATTCGGAATTGCGGGTGGCGCGAAACTGATAGCAGCCGGTGACCTGCATGCCCGGGAAGAGGTCATTGACGTGGGTATGAATGATGGACGAAAGAAATACAAAGTCATGCGGCCCGCTGTTGGCCTCGCGCGGCAGGCGAATGACGCGCGGCAGCGCGCGTGGTGCCTGCACGACGGCGACACGGCCTTCGCGCCCGAAGGCGTCTCGACCCCTGAGCGAAACGATGAAGTTCAGGCTCTTGTTCAGGATGCGCGGGAAGGGATGCGCCGGGTCGAGCCCCAGGGGCGACTCGGTGCGACGCACGAAGCGGATGCGCTCCTGCTCAAGCGCTGGAATGATTACTTCATTGAGGACGCGGTATTGTTCATCGACGAGGCGATGGGTCTCCTCGCCGATCAGCTTGAGCACTTCCAGCGGCGTGCGTGGATCGTGCCCGCCGTGGGCGGCGCCGGTGACCACCTCTTGCTGCAGGCGTGCCACACGAATCTCGAAGAACTCATCGAGATTGGTGCTCGAGATGCACAGGAACTTGAGCCGCTCGAGCAGCGGCAATCGCTCGTCCTTGGCCTGCTCCAGCACCCGCCGGTTGAAGGCAAGCAATGACAGCTCGCGGTTGAGGTGCAGCCCGGGGTCCTGCAGCGAGGGGGTAGGCTGTAGTTCGGCGGTGCTCATCGGGGCTTGCCAGGTTGCAGCGGGATCTCACTAAGATTACAGCAAGCGCACGACCCGCATCTGACATGCGCCATGGTCGCGGCAACCGCTTGATTTTTCCCGTGTTAGGCGTTGCCGCCGGCCTGGGACTCCTGCTCGATCTGGCGGCGGACTTCATCCATATCGAGCGCCCGGGCCTTTTCCAGGATCTGCTCGAGCGCCTGTGCCGGCAGTGCGCCGGGTTGGGCGAACAGGATGATCTTTTCCCGGAACAGCATCAGGGTCGGGATTGAGCGGATCTGAAAATGACCGGCGATTCCCTGCTCCTCTTCAGTGTTGACCTTGGCAAAGACCACATCGGCATGCTTCTCGGACAGCTGCTCGTAGACCGGGGCAAACGAACGGCAAGGCCCACACCACGGCGCCCAGAAATCGACCAGCACGATGGGATTGTCAGTAACGGTGGATTCGAAATTGCTCTGCGTCAGTTCAACGGTGGCCACTACGAATTACTCCCGCCCTCCAGGGCGATCAATCAACAGACGAGACATTATAACGCCGCCGCGTCGTGCGTCGGCGACGTCAGTCACTTTGACAGGTAAGGCCCGATTAGGGCTCAAAAAAAAGCGAATGCGGGCCAGAGAGGACTCGATATCGAACGGCAGCGATTGCGAAAGACAGTCCTGCCACCTCGACCTCCGGCGAATGACCCTACCTCGCGTGCTAGTACTGACCGAGGAGGTAGTTGGACGCCGCCCGATAGAGCGTTTCGCCTTCGAAGGTGTCGGGATCGAAGCGCGCTCGAAGGTTTACCTCCGACGCGCCCGCGCAATGCCGCGGTGCAGTGTAATCAGAATTGGCGAAGTGGCGGATTCAGGACACTACTCGCCGAGCGGGCGGCCGAGGATTTCCTTCTCAACCTGCTCGAGGCTGGTGTGGCGGACGTCCTTGCCCCTCACGAGATAGATCACGTATTCACAAATGTTAATGGCATGGTCGCCGATCCGCTCGAGCGAACGGGCTGCCCAGATCACATTGAGGGCGCGAGTGATGGTGCGGGGGTCTTCCATCATAAAGGTGATCATCTGGCGCATGACGCTCTCATAGCGCTCGTCGATCTTGCGGTCCTCGCGCGCGATCCGCACCGCAGCCTCGACGTCGAGACGAGCAAACGCATCCAGCGCATCGTGCAGCATCTGCCGGACCTGAGTGCCGAGGCCGTGGATTTCGGCGTAGTTGTTCTTCGGGCGTGGCTCGGGCGCGAGGCGGACTGCCATGCGCGCGATACGCTCGGCCTCGTCTCCAATACGCTCGAGATCGGTAATTGTCTTGATGACCGCTACCACCAGGCGCAAGTCACCCGCCGCGGGCTGGCGCCGCGCGATGATCTGGTTGCACTCCTCGTCGATGGTGACCTCGAGCTTGTTAACCTTGGTGTCATCTATAACGACTGACTCGCCGAGCGAAATGTTTGCGGTAACCAGCGCCGTGATGGCCTGGTCGATCTGCTGCTCGACCAGACCGCCCATTTGCAAAACCTTGGCGCGGATGTCTTCGAGCTCTGCGTTGTACTGGCGCGAAATGTGGGTGTGGATCGGTTCCATGGCATTAGTTTCCGGGAGATTAGCCGTATCGACCAGTAATATAGTCTTCCGTCTGCTTGTTAGACGGGTTTGTGAAGATTGCGTTCGTGTCTCCGAATTCAATCAGATCCCCGAGGTACATGAATGCCGTGAAATCCGATACGCGGGCCGCCTGCTGCATGTTGTGCGTCACAATGACAATCGTGTAGTTCCGTTTCAGCTCGTAGATCAACTCCTCGATTTTGAGGGTCGAAATAGGGTCCAGCGCCGAGGCGGGCTCATCGAGAAGCACGACCTCAGGTTTTACGGCGATCGCGCGCGCAATGCACAGTCGTTGCTGCTGGCCGCCGGAGAGGCTCATGCCACTCTGTTTAAGCTTGCCCTTGACCTCGTCCCAAAGCGCCGCCTGTTGCAGGGCCCATTCCACCCGGTCGTCCATGTCGGAGCGACGCAGCTTCTCGTACAGCTGTACGCCATAGGCGATGTTCTCGTAGATGGTCATCGGGAACGGCGTTGGCTTCTGAAATACCATGCCGACGCGTGCACGAAGTCGATAGACATCAGCGCGTGGCGACAGCACATTTTCGCCGTCCAGCAGAATGTCACCGGTGGCGCGCTGGTCGGGGTATAGCTCGTACATCCGGTTGAAGGTGCGCAGCAGGGTCGATTTCCCGCATCCCGAGGGGCCAATGAAGGCCGTTACCTTGTTGGCGGCGATGGAGAGATTGATATCCTTCAGCGCGTGATATTTACCGTAATAGAAATTCAGATCACGGACCTGAATCTTGCTCATCGCTCCGGTATCGACCGCGACATCTTGTGACAGGTTCATCATGAGTACTCCATGCGGGCTTTGCGCAGCAGCGTGCGGGCGATGATGCTGAGCGCCAGAACGCTAAGGGTAATCAGCAGCGAACCGGCCCAGGCGAGCGCGTGCCAGCTTTCGTAGGGGCTCATTGCAAACTGGAAGATGACGACCGGCAGATTCGCCATCGGCTGCGACAGATTCGTGCTCCAGAACTGGTTATTGAGGGCAGTAAACAGCAATGGCGCCGTTTCTCCCGCTATGCGTGCCACCGCGAGCAATATGCCAGTGATCACCCCGGAAAGCGCCGCACGATACGCAACGAGAGTGATCATCTTCCAGTGAGGCGCACCGAGTGCCAGAGCGGCCTCGCGCAGGGTGTTTGGAACGAGGCGAAGCATCTCCTCGGTGGTGCGGATGACAACTGGCAGCATGATGATGGCAAGCGCCACCGCACCTGCCCATGCGGAGAAATGCCCAACCCGCAACACGATCAACTCGTATACGAACAGGCCGACGATTATCGACGGGGCACTCAGCAGGATGTCATTGAGGAAGCGGATCACTGATGCAATCGGCCGGGTACGGCCATATTCCGCGAGATAGGTTCCGGCGAGGATTCCAATCGGCGTCCCGATGAGAGTCGCAAACGACACCATGATGACGCTGCCAACGATGGCATTGGCGAGTCCACCGTCATTGCCAGGCGCGGGCGTATTCTGGGTAAAAATGGACCAGTCGAATGCGGAAACCCCATAGGCAAAGGTCGTCCACAAAATCCAGAACAGCCATGAAAGGCCAAAAAGAGTAGCGAGCACCGAGCCGGTCAGATTGAAGACGTTGGTAGCTCTTCGACGGAAATAGCGCCAGTCCATCATCGATCCTCTCAGCTCTTCGCGCCGCGCTGGCGCTCGAGGCTCATCAGCAGCAATTTTGCGAGCGTCAACACGATGAACGTGATCAGGAACAACACTAGCCCGAGCGCGATCAGCGAGGAGGTGTGCATGTCGCCGACCGCTTCAGTGAATTCATTGGCAAGGGTCGAGGCAATGGAGTTACCGGGCGCGAACAATGAGGTGCTCAGGCGATGCGTGTTGCCTATTACGAAGGTTACGGCCATGGTTTCGCCTAGCGCGCGACCGAGCCCGAGGAAGATGCCACCGACGGCACCGATGCGGGTGTACGGCAGCACGACGTTCCAGACCACTTCCCAGGTAGTCGCGCCCATTGCGTACGCCGATTCCTTCAGGAATTTGGGCGTCGTTAGAAAGACATCCCGCATGATGGCCGTGATGAACGGGATGATCATGATGCCGAGGATAATTCCCGCCGGTAACATGCCAATGCCAAGTGGGACCCCCTCGAATAGAGCGCCGATGATGGCCCAGTCACCGAAGGCCTCCTGTAGCCAAGGCTGTACGTGGTTGGCCATCACTGGCGCGAAGAGGAACAGCCCCCACATGCCATAAATGATGCTCGGTATGGCGGCAAGGAGTTCGACCGCAGTTCCGATTGGGCGGCGCAGCCAGTGTGGACTCACCTCCGTGAGGAACAGGGCAATTCCAAAACCGATCGGTACCGCAATAACGAGGGCAATGAACGAACTGACGAGTGTGCCGTAAATCGGGACTAACGCCCCGAACTGCTCTGTAACCGGATTCCATTCGTCGCTACCAAGAAATCCGAACCCGAAGGTCCGTAGCGCGTCCCAGCCGCCGACGAAAAGCGAGATGATGATCCCGGCTAACAGTATCAGAACGAAGACCGCAGCCACTGTTGTAGTGAGCTGGAACGAGCGGTCCAACAGTCTCTGCCGTTTGATCTTCGGACCAGGAATTTCGATCGGGACAGCGGCCATTGGTAATATCCCGGCGGTCTGACAGAACAAGGCGGGGTCCGCTGGGGACCCCGCCGTACCTCACTAAGGTTATTCTCGACGGATCTTACTTCTGGATCATCGAGTCAGTCCACACCGGCTTGCCGGCGGCGTCCTTGATTTCCTTCTTCCAGGTGCTTTCAACCAGCGCCACCACACTGCCCGGCATTGCCACGTAATGCAGCTCGTCGGCCATCTTGTCGCCGTGATGGTAGGCCCAGTCGAAGAACTTCAGTAGCTCCTTGGCAACCTCAGGCTTCGCCTGCTGCTTATAGACGAGGATGAAGGTCGCTCCCGTTATCGGCCAGCTCTTTGCGCCGGGCTGGTCGGTAAGCATCAAATTGAAGCCCGGGGTTCCGGTCCAATCCGCTCCGGCAGCAGCTGCCTGGAAGGAATTGCTGTCGGGCCGAACAAAATTGCCTTGCTTGTTCTGCATCTGCGCGTAGGCCATCTTGTTTTGCAGGGCGTAGGCATACTCCACGTAACCGATCGATCCTTTCAGGCGCTGTACGTAGGAGGCAACACCTTCATTGCCCTTTCCACCGACGCCGGCTGGCCACGACACGGACGTGTTGTTGCCAATCTTGGACTTGAATTCGGCGCTCACCTTGGAAAGGTAATGCGTGAAGATATAGGTTGTGCCGGAGCCATCGGCGCGATGCACAACACTGATCTTGTCGGCCGGCAACTTTAGGCCAGCATTGAGCTTGGCAATCGCGGGATCGTTCCATGTCTTTATCTTGCCGAGGTAGATATCCGCTAAGACCGCACCCGAGAGCTTGAGATCGCCTGCCTTGACGCCCGTCACGTTAATGACGGGAACCACGCCTCCCATCACCATCGGAAACTGCATAAGCCCCGCCGCGCTCAAATCCTCGACCTTGAGTGGCTTGTCGGACGCGCCGAAGTCGACCGTCTTGCCCTTGATCTGCTTGATGCCCCCGCCCGAGCCGATGGACTGGTAGTTCATGCTCACGCCAGTCTTGGCTTTGTAGGCCTCCGCCCATTTCGCGTAGATGGGATAGGGGAAGGTTGCGCCAGCGCCGGTAATTGTCTGGGCGGCCATAGTGGCGCCTGAGGCTAGGCCAATCGTGCCGGCCATAACGGTGGCGACGATCAGGTGCGCGCAGTTACGCGGGGTTGTGCTCATGTTGGATCTCCAGATAGGTGTTGTAATAAATCCGCACGTAGCATGCCGCTCGCGTATGACAGTTTGATGAAGAAACATGACAGTTTCGTTACAGCTCCGTGCGCTCGGCGCTCGTGGATCACTCGCGGCCGAGGCGGGGTGCGCGAATTGACGACGATTCATCAGTAAAGTTGCGTCGCCGGGAATCCGTGAAAGAGGCAGCGCCGCCATGCTTTGAAGAGAGCTGAGAGCAATATCCTAGAGGTGCATGTGCTATGTCGACGCGGTTGTGGTCGACCCACGTCACGAAACTCGCGTGTTGGCGCGGTCCTGCCGCTAGCCCGCGTTGGCTGTCGCTGTTCTTTGGTTTGACGCTGTTTTCCAGTGGCGTGTCGGCCAATATCCCGGTAAGCGGCCGACCGCAGGGCCTGGTTCTTGACAGAGCGGATCTCCACACTTCTGCCGTGGAAACCTGTCGCCTTCGTCTCCAGGCCTTGGCCGAGGAGGGAAAGCTTGATCGCGACGCGGAGCTCATAGCTCGCGTGCGGGGAGTCGCAGCGCGGATCATTGCGCAGGCGATTCTGCTCGGGTCACCAAATGGAGAGCGCTTCGGACGGTCGAGACCGAATCAGGCGGTACGCGTCCTCCGATGCTTCTCTTGCGAATGCCGCCAAAGCATACGCCCGAGCACCGCCAGCGCTGCTCAATTTAGCGAGCCAGAATACACATGCGGCATTAGTTGAGATGAGTGTACTCCGGAATCAGCCTGATCACGTTGCATACATGGCAATGACCATTGCCGCGCTTGGTTGTCTCAGGCCTTGTCGGCGAGTTGTAGCAAACCAGGGTCACTGACCATCGATGCCAATTAGGCACCGCTGATGGCGCGCTGCTCGTACCAGCCGCGAGTGCCGTTGACGATCTTTACCACCGATAGCATCACCGGCACCTCGATCAGTACGCCGACCACGGTGGCGAGCGCCGCGCCCGACTGGAAGCCGAACAGAATGGCGGCAGCCACGGCGAGCTCGAAAAAATTGCTGGCGCCGATCAGTGCCGAAGGTGCTGCCACGCAGTGCGCCACACGGAACTGGCGGTTGAGCAGGTAGGCAAGGCCGGAGTTGAAGTACACCTGAATCAATATCGGCACCGCGAGCAGCACGATGACCAAGGGCTGCTTCAGTATTTGCTCGCCCTGAAACCCGAACAGTAAGACCAGCGTGGCAAGCAGCGCGGCGAGTGATGGGGCGTGCAGGCGCGCGAGCGTGCGATCCAGCAGCCCGGGGCCCCGTTTCAGCAACGCGCGGCGCCACAGCTGAGCGGCGATCACCGGAATGACGATGTATAGCACCACCGACAGAAACAGGGTGTTCCACGGAACCGTGATGGCCGAGAGCCCAAGCAATAGGCCCACGATCGGGGCGAATGCAAACACCATGATGGCGTCGTTCAGCGCCACTTGGGTAAGCGTGAAGTTTGGCTCGCCGTCCGACAGTCGGCTCCAGACAAATACCATGGCCGTGCATGGCGCCGCCGCCAATAGGATGAGCCCCGCAATATAGGCGTCGAGCTGATCGGCGGGCAGCCAGCTGGAAAACGCGTGGCGGATGAATAGCCAGCCAAGCAGCGCCATCGAAAACGGCTTTACACCCCAGTTGATGAAGAGCGTCACGCCGATGCCCTTCCAATGTCGGCGCACCTCGTGCAGCGCACCAAAGTCCACCTTGAGCAGCATTGGCACGATCATGAGCCAGATAAGCGCCGCAACCGGCAGGTTGACGCGAGCCAGCTCGAGGCGGCCGATGGCCTCGAATACAGACGGAAACAGCTGGCCGAGGCCGATCCCAACCGCGATGCAGAGGAATACCCACAGCGTGAGGTAGCGTTCGAAGATTCCGAGCGGCTGACCCTGGACCTGTTGGGCGATGACTTCGCACTGAGCGCTCATCGTGCGCCCCCGCTTGCCGTAGCGATCCGCAGCGAATCGAGCAAGGCCGCGACACGTGTTCTTACCTCGTCCCGGGTCGCGCGGAACTGCACCATGATCTCGTCTTCGGTACCGGTGGCCTTGGCCGGATCGCTGAGCGGCCAGTGAATCTTGTTCACGCCCGGAGGCAGGACGGGGCAGTGCTCGTCAGCGTGGCCGCAGACCGTGACCACGAGATTGGCGTGACGAAGCATATCGTCGGTCACGCGCGTCGATTCCTGGCCGGAGATGTCCACGCCGGCCTCTTTCATGACGGTGATGGCACGCGGGTTCTTGCCATGCGCCTCGATGCCGGCCGATTCGATCTCGGCGATGTCGCTGCCCAGATGTTTCGCCCAGCCCTCGGCCATCTGGGATCGGCAGGAGTTTCCGGTGCAAAGGAACAGGATGCGGATCTTGTTCATGGATGACTTCTCGCAGCGATACGCGTGGTTGGAACTACTTGAGTCTAAAACTGGCATGACAGGCCACGCACTGTTGCGTCAGCTCGGCGAGTGCGCCGAGCGCGTGGGAAGGTTCGTTGGTTACGCTTGCCTCCTGCGCGGCGCGCGCGAGGCGGCTGGCGGCGCGATGCATGTTGGTCCCGATGTCTTGCATGGCCTTCGGCATGTAAGGCGCCATGTGCGAGGCGCCGTGGCGCTCTAACGAGCTCATACCGATGCGTTGCTCGGCGACATCCGCCGCCTGATCGTACCGGCCCGCTGCCAGCGCCGCCTGAATTTCAGAGAGCGCGGCAAGGTGATCGCGCATGTTGGCGAGCATGTGCTCATGCATTGGTGCCGGCATCGAGACTCGTTGTCGGGTGTCGGCCGCATGGGCGGTTTCCAGTAACAGGCAGCTAACGAGCAGAGCAGTCGTGAGTCGCACCTTCGGCTCTCCCCGTTGGAAGGACATATCACGGAAACCCGGAGGGGTGGCGTGCGGCATTTAGCCTGTCGCGGCCGCCGGTTCGCGCACTACGCGCGCCGCGGGGAAGATGCAGGTAAAGACGCTGCCGTGTCCCAGTTCGCTTTCGATCTGAAGTTGCGCGTCGTGGCGCGCCAGGACGTGCTTGACAATCGAAAGCCCAAGTCCGGTTCCGCCGGAAGCGCGCGAGCGCGCGGTGTCGACGCGGTAGAAGCGCTCGGTGAGATGCGGAATATGTTCGGGCGCGATCCCTTCGCCGGTGTCTTTCACCGAAAAACAAGCCCGGTTACCTTCCGCCCACCAGCGAAGCCGGATCTCGCCGCCTGCCGGAGTGTAGCGGACCGCGTTGTTGACGAGGTTCGAGAAGGCGCTGAGCAACTCCTCGCGCGAGCCGAGCAGTTTCAGGCCTGCTGCCGCATCCAGGCTAATCTGGTGATGTGCTTGGCCGCTCAGAATTTCGGCCTGCTCACGCAGCCCCGCGAGCAATGCCGGGACGTCGACCGTATCCTCGCGCCGGCGCGGTGGGGCGGTCTCGAGCTTCGATATCGTCAGCAGGTCATCGACCAGCCGTTGCATACGCGCGGACTGTTCCTGCATGGTGGCGAGGTAGCGGCGCAGGTCCTCGAGTTGGATGCCCGGCAACCCACTCAGTGTTTCAATAAATCCGGAGAGCACGGTAATCGGCGTGCGCAACTCATGCGATACGTTGGCCACGAAGGTGCGGCGCATTTGTTCCAGCCGCTGCAGATGCGTGATATCGCGCCCCAGCACCAGCTTCTGGCGCGCGCCAAACGGGATGATCTGGATGCTGACCGTGTTCTCGGTGTTGGCCGGGGAAGGTAGCTCGAGCGGCTCGGTGAAGTCGCCAATCGCAACATAGCGGGAAAATCCCGGATCTCGGAGCAGGTTCCCGAGCCGCATGCCAGCATCCCGCGGGTAGTGTATGCCAAGCCAGCGCGCTGCATTGCGGTTGGCCCACTCGATGTCGTCCTGCTCGGTCAGGATGACAACCGCATCCGGAAGCGCAGCGGCGGCATTCTGGAAGCGGGCAACCATGTTGGACAGTTCCTCCTGACGCTGTGCGCCCTGCTTCATAAGTTTGCGGATTTCAGTGAACACATCGCCCCAGAGCCCCTCGGCGTCCGGAATCTCGGCTTCGGCACGGTTATGCAACCAGCGGTGCAAGCTGTGGAGGTGGCGCAGCTGGACGCTGATGTAGAAGCCGAAACCAACTGCAGCCGCGACAAAAAATCGATCGGTAGCGAGCCCGATCAGCAGGCTGCCAATCGCTATGAAGATGAGAATCCAGATTTCGCGCCACAGACCGGGGTGCATAGCGGCTCAGTGATGCATGGAGAATCTGTAGCCCGCGCCGCGCACGGTCTGGATCAGGTGATCGTGTCCGCTCGGGCCTAGGGCCTTGCGCAGCCGACGAATATGCACATCCACCGTGCGCTCCTCAACATATACATTCTCGCCCCACACGCCATTCAGCAGTCGTTCCCGCGAGTGCACCCGCTCGGGGTGCGTCATGAAGAAATGCAGCAGGCGGAATTCGGTGGGGCCGAGATCGACCCCGCTGCCGCGTGCAGTCACGCGGTGCGTGATGGGGTCGAGCGCGAGACCGTCGGCCTCGACCGCGGTTTCGGTCTGGTGCGGCGCGGTGCGGCGCATCAGCGCCTTGATGCGCGCGATCAACTCGCGGGTCGAAAATGGCTTCGTAATATAGTCGTCCGCACCCGAGTCGAACCCTCGGACCTTGTCGTCCTCCTCCGTGCGCGCGGTCAGCATGATGATCGGAATATCCTGGGTGAGCTTTTCCTGGCGCAACCGCCGTGCGTAGTCGACCCCGCTCACGTTGGGGAGCATCCAGTCGAGGAGTATGAGGTCCGGCGGCGAAGCCACGATGCGTGCTTGCGCGGCGCTCGCATCCGGCGCCTCGACACACTCATAACCCGCCTGCGAGAGGGCGAGACAGACCATCTGCCGGATAGCGTCTTCGTCCTCAACAATCAGAATTCTGCCCTTCATTGCCGATTCACCTGTTTGTCATAGTCCTTTCAATCGGCGGTCATTTCATACCATAAGTATTGCATTTTGGTTAACATGGCGGCACCGGCGGGAACGCTTCTTTCCGGCGTACCATCTCCCACACCGCAATATCCCATAGTGACAGCCCATACCATGGCCGAGAAGAAAGTCAGACCGACAGATATCAAGCTCCACCAGAAATCGCGCGTACTTGAGATCGCGTTCGACGACGGAACCCACTTCAAGCTGCCGTGCGAGTACCTGCGGGTGTTTTCACCCTCCGCCGAGGTGCGCGGCCATGGCCCAGGCCAAGAGACGCTGCAGGTCGGCAAGGAGAACGTGAACATCAACGCCATCGAGCCGGTCGGGACCTATGCGGTTTGCCTGTTTTTTGACGATGGGCACAGCACCGGCATCTATTCATGGGAATGGCTCCATCATCTTGGCGTGAACTTCGATAAGCTTTGGAACGACTACCTCGCCCGGCTGGAACAGGCGGGCGTGCAACGCAAGCCACAGCCAGCGGCGTAACGCCATGACCGCCGAGCGCAAGCCCGAGGACGCAACGACACATTTCGGCTACCGCGAGGTACCGACCGGGGAGAAGGCCGGTCTGGTGGGCGAGGTGTTTCATTCGGTCGCAAACCGTTACGACCTAATGAACGACCTGATGTCGCTCGGCGTACATCGCCTTTGGAAGCGCTTCACGATCGAGGCGAGCGGGGTGCGGCGCGGGCAGGCGGTGCTCGATGTAGCGGGTGGCACTGGCGATCTCGCGGCGCTGTTCGCCGAGCGGGTAGGACCGTCGGGGCGGGTAGTGCTGGCCGACATTAACAGTTCAATGCTGGATGTCGGGCGTGGACGGCTGGCCGACCACGGCATTGCCGGAAATGTCGAATTCGTTCAGGCCAACGCCGAATGCTTGCCGTTTCCGACCAATCACTTCGATTGCATCAGCATTGCCTTCGGTTTGCGCAATGTGACGCATATCGACCGGGCGCTGGCATCGATGTTTCGCGTGTTGAAGCCGGGCGGCGCGCTGCTGGTCCTGGAATTTTCCAAGCCAGTGCTGCGGCCGTTGAGTCGTGCCTACGACGTCTACTCGTTTAGCGTTTTGCCCTGGCTGGGACGCATGGTTGCAAACGACGAAGGCAGTTATCGCTATCTCGCCGAGTCGATCCGCCGCCACCCCGATCAGGAGACGCTCAAGCAGCTGATGGGTCAGGCGGGCTTCGAGCGGGTGCATTATCACAACCTTGCGGGCGGCATCGTGGCGCTGCACAAGGGTTACAAGTTTTGATTAGCGTGTCAGTGTGGCATTTACACTGCCCGCGCCAGTTACGATAATCCCACCCGTTTCCTGCGGATTTCCCCCAAGAGGTCGCGCCCGCCGTGCATCCGATCAGCAGTCTGCTGGAAGACGTCGGAAACCGCGCGTTGCGCTTCGACCCGGAGACCTGTCGGCGCCTTGCGGAACTCGATGGCCGCGTCATCTGTCTTCGCATACTGCGTCTTCCACTCGAACCACTCGACATACTGCTTGCACCTTCCGAGGCCGGTTTGCGGCGCGTGCGCCAGTCCGCTGCGGAGGCAGATGTCACGATCAGCGCTTCCTCGGTAGTGTTTGCACGGCTCGCGATGGGGCGGCCAATGGCCGCCGGCGAAATCCAGATTTCCGGTGATGTGGCGCTCGGTCAGGCCTTTCAGCGCATTCTGGAGCACGTGCAGATCGACTGGGAAGAAGCTTTGTCACGCCTGACGGGGGATATCGCAGCACATCAGATCGCGCGCGCTGCACGCCACGCCACTGAATGGGGCCGGCATGTGGCCGATACGTTGCAGCAGGACGCGGCCGAATATCTGCAGGAAGAAGCGCGACTGCTGGCTACGCGCCCTGAGGTCGAGCGCTTTCTCGATGCGGTCGATCGGCTGCGCGCCGATGCCGAGCGGCTCGGCAAGCGGCTGGATCGGTTCGAAGCGCCGCGCTCATGATTGATCTCGGACAGTTCGGGCGGCTGCTCCGCATCACGCGCATTTTCGTGAAGCACGATCTCGACGAGTTCGTGCGCACTATCCATTTGTTCCGGCCATATCGCCTGATGCTGCGCCTGCTGCCCTGGCGCTGGGGACGGCCCGTCGCCGCGCCGCGCGGGCAGCGCCTGCGTGAGGCGCTGGAGGAACTCGGCCCGGTTTTCGTGAAGTTCGGGCAGGTGCTCTCGACCCGGCCCGATCTGCTCCCCGAGGATATCGCCACGGAGCTCGCCAAGCTCCAGGACCAGGTGCCGCCGTTCGCGGGCGAGCAGGCAATTGCCATCATCGAGACCGCGCTCGGTGGCAAGGTCAGCAATTTCTTCAGCGAGTTTTCCAGCACGCCGCTTGCCTCAGCCTCCGTCGCGCAGGTTCACGTTGCCAAGTTGCACGACGGCAAAGAAGTCGTGGTCAAGGTGCTGCGTCCCGGGATCGAGCCGGTGATCGAGCGTGACCTGGCGCTGCTCTACACGCTGGCACGCCTCGCGGTGCGCTACTGGTCCGAAGGGCAGCGGTTGCGGCCGGTCGAAGTGGTCGATCAGTTCCGCAAGACCCTGCACGATGAACTCGATCTGCGCGTTGAGGCGGGCAACGCCAGCCAGTTGCGCGCCAACTTCGCTGCCTCGCCGCTGCTCTACGTGCCGCAGGTGTACTGGGATCTGGTGCGTCGCGAGGTGATGGTGATGGAACGCATCCACGGCATTCCGGTGAGCGATATCGAAGGTCTCAGGCGCGCCGGGATCGACTTGCGCACGCTTTCGCACCATGGCGTGGAAATTTTCTTTACCCAGGCATTTCGCGACGGTTTCTTTCACGCCGACATGCACCCGGGGAACATCTTCGTGTACCCCGACGGACGCTACTGCGCCGTGGATTTCGGCATTATGGGAACCCTGAGCGACAAGGACAAACGCTACCTCGCCGAGAATTTCCTGGCATTCTTCAATCGTGACTACCGCGGTGTCGCCGAGGCCCATCTTCGTTCCGGTTGGGTACCGGCTGGTACCCGCGCCGAGGAGTTCGAGACCGCAATCCGCGCGGTGTGCGAGCCGATCTTCGCCAAACCCATCAAGGATATCTCCTTTGGCCGCTTTCTCCTGCAGCTGTTCCAGACTGCACGCCGCTTCCGAATGGAGATCCAACCCCAGCTGGTGCTATTGCAGAAGACGCTTTTCAATATCGAAGGACTGGGGCGGCGCCTGTATCCCGACCTCGACCTGTGGGACACCGCCAAACCCTATCTTGAACGCTGGATGCGCGAGCAGCTCGGCCCTCGAGCCTTCCTGCGTACTCTGCGGCGTGAGGCGCCGAAATGGTGGGAACTGATGCCGCAATTACCGGTCTTGGTGCATGAGACGCTACGCCGTGCCACCGCCGGAAATTTGTCGCTCGAGTGGCGATCACAAGAACTTGAAGCGCTCGCGCGACAGATGCGCCGCAACTACAGGCGGTTGTACTTTGCCATTGCCGGCGGCGCGCTGCTGATTTCGGCGATCCTGCTGATCGGGACCGGTGCGGGCGGACCTTTTGACAGTTGGCGCGATGGTGCTGGCTGGGCGGCAGGTGTCATCGGCCTCTGGATGTTGTGGCGCACCTGGCCGGGGCGCGAAGCCGGATAAACGGCCGCCCGGACACGTGTTTGGGGTGTATACTTTTTTAATATCTAAAATATCTAAATAAGTAGTGCTGCCTCTGAATTTGTGGGATTTGTCGTGAACGCCAGAAAATGTTTGCTTGGGGCTGTTGGGACCGCTGCCACGTTGGCGACGGCCTCTGCGCTCGCCGAGACGCCGGTAGCGTTGAGTGATACCTCGCTCGTGCGTGGTGGTTTCGGGCGTACCGTCATACCTGCAAGCAGCTTCGGTATCCCGCTTTACTCGGTTGCGGCAGACGCGGAATCGTCCGTCGCCGGCAATCGCGACATAAGTACGGTTCGTGTCATTGGCGAATACGATCAGTTTTCCGATAGCGCCAAGGCGCGCCCGTCGAGTTTCGGTGTCGCCTGGCAGCATCGCCTAAGCGCCCGTGATCAGTTGTCGGTCTCGGCCGAGCACGGCGAGAGCCTGTACTATGTTGGTTACGCCGATGCGGGCGATACACGCGCCGCCGTTGCCTTCACGCGAGAGTTCGATGCGGCATTTCGACCGAGCCTCACGGGCAGCGTGTTCCTCGGCGATGAGTCGGCCCGTACCGATGAGGCTCGTGGCATCGGTCGGAAGTACATGGGATTCACGGTTGGCGGCCAACTCAGTGTGTTTCGTTCCCACAGCCCCTACGTCGCCTTCCAGATGCGGCGCAGCTACTACGAAGGTTATGGAGCGGGCGACACCCTGCTCGCAGGTGGTCTGGCGCGCACCGAAGATCAGTCCCGCTTCTCGGCAGGCTGGCGCTGGCAGGTGCAGCCCCACATGAGCCTCGAAGCCGGCGCGAGTTTTGGGCTTGGCTTGGGCCTTACCGATACCACGGTGAACGAAGGCAACCGGGTGTTTTTCGGCACCCGCTTCGATTTCCGCTAGCCGTCCGCGCGGATCAGCTTTCCTCTCCCCAATCGAGCCGCTTGATGAAGTTGGCTACATGCGCGCGCTCGTCGTAGCCGAGCCGCGCATAGAACCCGCGCTTGTAGGACTCCCGCTCCCGACTGTTCAGCACACTGATGCGAAAGCACTTGTGCCGTACTGCCTCCGCCTCGATGGCCGCGAGTAGCGCGCTTCCCACGCCTTTGCCGCGGAAGGCCTCACGCACAAAGAGCTCGCTGACCAGCATCTCTCGCCCGGCAAACAGCAGGTAGGTGACAATCTCACCGTGCACGTAACCGGCGACCTCGCCGTTCAATTCGGCCACCAGCAGCAACGCGTTGTCACCGCTGATCAGCTGGGTCAACCGGCCGCGCAGCGTGCTGCCGTCCGCGCGAAAGGCGGGATTCCATCCCAGTTCGCGATGCAGCTGCATTACAGTGTCGATGTCATCCTCCCGCAGCGGCCGGATACGAACCTTCGGTTTTTTGAGAGGCCAAGCCATGGTGAAGACGCCTGTTGCAGTTAGTTGAGATGGTGGGCCGCCGGTCGCTGTAGCCCGGCTTGCACCCGTTCGCGCTGTTCCCGACCGGCGAGCAGGTCGATCAGCGACAGTGCGAAATCTATGGCTGTGCCGGGACCGCGCGATGTAACGATGCGCCCGTCCGTCACCACCGGCTGTTCCTCGATACGGACGTGCGGAAAGCGTACCGGATCGAGCGTTCCGGGGAATCCGGTAGCGCGCCGGCCATCGAGCACGCCGGCCGCGGCAAGTACCCGCGGTGCCGCGCAAATGGCGGCCGTATAGCGTTGAGCATTGGCCATGCGTTTGACCAGCGCGATGACGCGTGGATCGGCTTCAAGATGGGTGGCGCCCGGTTGCCCGCCCGGTAAAACCACCATGTCGTAGTCGCGAGTGAGTGCATCGTCGAGCGTCATGTCCGGCGCGATCACGGTGCCTCGGCTGCAACGCACCGGACCGGGCTTGAGGCCCGCAACCACTACTTCAATGCTGGCGCGACGCAGCAGATCGATGATTGTTACGGTCTCGAGTTCTTCTGCGCCTTCGGCGAGCGGGATGAGGACGATGGCCAAGTGGCAACCTCCGTTTGCTCCCTAAGCATAGTCGACGGGTTGACCACCTGAATGCCGCGCGCGGCGAGACCCGGCAGTCGGCGTTCCAGCAGCGCCAACGTTTCCGGATGCGGGTGGCCAATTGCAAGCGCATGTCCGCGCCGTGTCGCGATCTCGATGAGTCGCTCGAACTGCCCGGCGATGGCTTCGGGTTCGCGGTCATTGTCGAGAAAGACTTCGCGCGTGAGGGACGGCACCCCATGTCGTTGCGCGGCGCGCGCAGCAACACTGTCTGCGCTCGTGAGCGAATCGACAAAAAACAGATCGCCCCTTGCACGCAGCAGCCGCATCAGGGCTGTCATGGCCGCCTCGTCTTGTGTGAGGCGGCTGCCACGATGATTGTTGACGCCCACGGCGTGCGGGACGGTATCGAGATCGTGCGCGAGCGTGATCTCCATTTCGAGGGCCGGCATGTCGGCCGCAATTTCTCCCGGCTCGGGGTCGAGTGGTTCTAATGCTTCCATTGGCAGGTGCAGCATGACTTCCTTGCCATGCTGGTGCGCCTCCTCCGCGAGGCGCTTGCCGTACGGCGTATGCGGAAGTACAGACAATGCCACCGCACCCGGCAGCGCGATAGCGCGCCGACCGTCGGCGAGTCCGTCGCCGAGATCGTCAATAATGATCGCGATCGTCGGGTGCGCAGCGCCTGCTGCTGCGCCGAACCCGGTGGCGAGCAGCACACCGGCAACGATGGCGGCCTGCCAGCGGCCCACGGAACCGCGGGCCCCGTTAGCCGCCCTGCGAGACGCGGAAGATTGAGACGCCCTTGAGGAGATTGAGCGCCTGGCTGAGCTGATAGTCGTCATCCGCCGGTAGTCCACGGGCGCTCTTTGCCTTGTCGTCCTTTTTCTTGTCGTCTTTTTTCATGTCGTCCGGCTTGGGCGCCACTTCCGCGTCGCCGCCTTCCAGGTGACGGGCAAGGTCAGCCTCGCGTAGCCGATCCTGCTGCTCGCTCTTGGTGACCTTGGCTTCCTCGACCGTAATGTCAGGGACGATACCGGTCGCCTGAATGGATCGCCCATTCGGCGTGAAGTAACGGGCGGTCGTAAGCTTGAGTGCCGAACCGTTGGTAAGCGGAACGATGGTCTGCACCGATCCCTTGCCGAAAGTCTTGGTGCCCATGATCACGGCGCGCTTGTGATCCTGTAGCGCGCCGGCCACGATCTCCGATGCCGAGGCCGACCCGCCGTTTACCAGCACTACGATGGGCGCGCCATGCATGATGTCGCCGGGGCGTGCCATGTGCTTGGACTTGGCGTCCGCGCCACGCCCGTCGGTCGTCACGATTATGCCGTTCTCGAGGAACGCATCGCTCACGCCGAGCGCGGCGTTCAGTACGCCGCCCGGATTGTTGCGCAGGTCGAGCACCGCGCCCTTGAGAGCGCCCTTGTTCTGGGCCTCAAGCTTGCGCACGGCGTCGGTCAGGCCCTTCTCGGTCGCGCTCTGGAACTGCGTGATGCGCACGTAGCCGTAGCCGGGCTCCAGCAGCTTTTGTTTGACACTCTGGATCTTGATCACGGCGCGCGTCAGCGTCGCCTTGAACGGCTTGCTGCCCTCGCGCACGACGGTAAGCGTGATGTCGGTACCCGGGCGCCCGCGCATCATGCGTACCGCCTCGTTCAGGGTCATGCCTTTTACGGCCTTGTCGTCGAGCCGGATGATAAGGTCGCCGCTCTTCAGTCCCGACCGTGCCGCCGGGGTGTCCTCGATCGGAGCGACCACCTTCACGAAGCCGCTTTCCATTGTCACTTCAATGCCGAGGCCGCCGAACTGGCCCTCGGTGTCGACGCGCACATCCTTGAAGCTCTCCGCATCCAGGTAGGTCGAATGCGGATCGAGGCCAGAAAGCATACCCTGCACGGCGTCGGTGAGCAGTTTCTTGTCCTCGACGGGCTCAACATAATCCGATTTGACGCGCGCAAACACCTCCGAGAAGGTGCGCAACTCATCGAGCGGTAGCGGTGAAAGTGTTTCCTTGGTCTGCGCGCGTTCGGCGTGCACGACCATGTCAAAGGTAACGGCCACGCCAAAAAAGGCCCCGAGCAGCAGAACGAGCGTGTAACGCGCGACGGACTTCATCGATTCACTCCATTTAAGATTCATCATGTCAGGTCTTCTCTGCCGCCCTCAGCGGGCGCGGGAGTTGCCGGTACGGCACCACTGTAACGGATCAGAGGGCTCACCGTGGTGACGGATTTCGAAGTACAGGCCCATGCGCGGGGCATCGCCCGTGTTGCCGATGGTAGCGAGGGATTCTCCGGCTTCGACCCATTCGCCCAGCGAGCGCGCCAGGCTCTGGTTGTGAGCGTACAGCGTCATATAGCCATCCCCGTGGTCCAGAATCAAGAGTAGACCAAAACCCCGCAGCCAATCGGCGTAAACCACGCGTCCGCGGGCCGGCGCCAGCACGGTTTCACCCTCATTACTGGCGAGAAAGATGCCGCGCCAGCGCACCTGGCCAGTAGCCTTGGGCTGACCGAAGCGCGCCACGACCTGTCCGCGCGCCGGTAGCGGTAGCCTGCCTTTCAGGGACGCGAAGCGCGCGCCACGATCCGCTGGCGCGATCGGTTTTGGCGCGACCATCGGGGCCTCGCGCAGTTCGCCGAGCAGTCGCTCAAGGCGGGCCTGGTCGGCCCGCAACTCATCGAGCGCCTGCGCGCGAGTGCGTGTCTCCTGACTAAGACCGGCAAGCAGCCGTGCGCGTTCACCTCGCTCCACCTCCAGCGTCTTGGCCTGCTCGCGCTGCCGCGACTCGAGCGCCTCGAGCGACCGGGTCTGGGCCTCGATGTTGCGCTCAAGATCAGTAAGGCGCCCAAGCGATGCGTCGAGTCGGGAAATCTCCGCCGCGCGGGCTTCGCTAAGGTAGCGGTAATAGGTGAGCACGCGCGCGACCCGCGCAGGGTCGTCCTGGTTGAGTAGCAGTTTCAGGCGGTCCTGCCGACCGAGTTGGTAGGCGGCGCGCACCTCAGCCGCGAGGCGCGTCTGGATGTGGGCAAGATCGTTGCGTGCGTGCCTGGCCTGTTCGCGGGTGGCCTCAAGTCGGCGCATTTCGCGCCGGCGTTCGGCACGGGTGCGACGTTGAGCTTGCGCAAGTTCGCCGATGCGACGTTCATGTTGGCGCAGGGCCTCGCGTGCGCGATCCCGCTGACTGCGCGCCTCCGACAGCTCAGTCTGCAGCTTGACGGCGCGTGCGCGCAGGAGTTCGAGTTCGGCCTCGGTGGCGGATCGGTCAGCGCTCGCTACAGTGGAGAACGCAAGGGCTGCCAGCAGGTAGCCCTTTGCCATCACGGTCAGGTAGGGATTCGGCAGACGCAGCGCCGAGCGTCGTTTCGTGACGCTAGGCGCCAGCACGTGCGGTCGCGCGCTCCGGTTTGGGTTCGACGAGAGGGCGACCGGTCATTTCCGGCGGGATCGGCAAGTCCATCAGGTGCAGCATGGTCGGCGCGATATCCTCCAGCGCCCCCGTTGACGCGATATCGGCGGGGCGTCCGACATATACCAGCGGGACCGGGTTGGTGGTGTGTGCCGTGTGCGGCTGGCCGGATTCCACATCAAACAACTGTTCGGCATTGCCGTGATCGGCCGTGATCAGCATTTCGGCACCGGCCTTTTCCACTGCCTCGAGGATGCGCCCGAGCGCCTGGTCCACGGCCTCGATGGCCTTCACGGTCGCGTCGAAGTCGCCGGTGTGGCCGACCATATCGGCATTGGCGAAATTGCAGATGATCACGTCGTACGCGCCGCCACTGATCGCCTTGACCACTTCATCGGCCACCTTGGGGGCGTTCATCTCGGGTTTCAGGTTGTAGGTGGGTACGTCCGTCGGCGAGGGCACCAGAATCCGGTCCTCGAACTCGAACGGGGTTTCGACGCCACCATTAAAGAAGAACGTCACGTGCGCGTACTTCTCGGTTTCGGCAATACGCAGCTGATGCAGACCGCGCGAGGCGAGGTAGGCCCCGAGCACATTGCGCAGTCGATCGGGCGGAAACGCCACGGGAATCGGGAATTCCGAGTTGTATTCAGTCAGGCTAACGAATGCCGCAAGTTTCGGCGTCGCTGCGCGCGCGAAGGCATCGAAGTCCTTCTCGATGAACGGACGCGTAATCTGGCGCGCCCGATCCGAGCGGAAGTTCATGAAGATGATGACGTCGCCGTCCACGACCCGCACCGGCTGCTCGCCGGCGGGAACGATTTCGGTTGCCTGCACGAATTCATCGGTTTCGCCGCGAGCATAGGCCGCTTCCAGTCCCGCTTGAGCGCTCGAAGCGGTGAAGGCGGCTTTGCCCAGAGTGATGAGGTTGTAGGCCGCCTGGATTCGCGGCCAGCGGTGGTCGCGGTCCATCGCGTAGTGGCGGCCAATCATGGACGCAAAGCGTCCCGTCTGAAGAGCTGCGAACTTGTTTTCCATCAGCTGGATCGACGTCACCGCGCTCTGCGGCGGGGTGTCGCGGCCATCGAGGAAGGCGTGGAGATAAACCTGCTTGGCGCCACGCTTCACGGCCAGTTCCGCCATGGCATGGATGTGCTCTTCGTGCGAGTGCACGCCCCCCGGCGAAAGCAGTCCTAGAATGTGCACGCTCTTGCCGGCCTGCACCGCCTTGTCGACCGCCTCGGTGAGCGTCTTGTTGGTAAAGAAGCTACCGGTGGAGATGGCGCGATTGATTCGCGTGTACTCCTGGTACACGACGCGGCCGGCGCCGAGGTTCAGGTGACCGACCTCCGAGTTGCCCATTTGGCTGGAAGGTAGGCCGACGGCAGCTTCAGATGCCTGAATCAGGGTGTGCGGATAGTGACCCCATAGTCGATCCCAGGTTGGTTTCCTGGCGGCGGCGATGGCGTTGTATTGAGGTTCTTCGCGATAACCCCAGCCATCCATCACGATGAGAACGAGGGTTTTGGGCGTTTGCGACATACCGTATTTCCGTTCAACAGACTGATTTTTCTCTGATCTTTTTTCGTACATCATTATTGTATAATGTTTTTATATTATCCGGCAGCGGAAGTCGGGAATTCCGTCAAGATAGTCGGGGATTTCGTCGTGCCGGACGCGCGTGTCTAACGGGAGGTCATGACCCAATGGTAGCAACAGCCGAAACATTGACTCAGGTCCTCATTACCAATGAAGAGGACATTCATACGGCATCTCGTGCGCTAAAAGCCATGGCGCACCCGCTGCGACTTAAGATTCTCTGCATTCTTGGCGGCAGCGATGAAGTGAGCGTTCAGGACATCGTCGAGCATGTGGGCACCTCGCAAAGCAACATTTCCCAGCATCTTTCCATCTTGCGCGACAAGGGCATCCTGACCGCGCGCAAGGACGCCAACAAGGTTTACTATCGCATCGGTGATCCCAAGATTCTCAATCTGATCGGCTCGATGCGCGAAGCCTTCTGCAGCTCGCACCGCTGACCCGCTCGCCCGGTTTTTCCACCCGCCCGGTTCGCCGGGCTGACACGCAGCTTCTGCATCGAGAATTTCGACATGGATTTCGTTGTAAGCAACTGGTACCTGTTTGTCGCGCTGGGCGTGATCATTGGCCTGCTCCTGATGGGCCCCATCACCCAGGTGTTCTATGGCATCAAGGGCATTACCCCTGCTGAGGCGATCCAGGTGGTTAACCGGGAACAGGGCGTAATCGTGGACGTGTGCGAGCCCAACGAGTTTCGCGAGGGGCGTCCGCCAAATTCGATGAATGTGCCGCTGTCGAGTCTAGGTCAGAATCTCACGCGTCTCGAAAAGTACAAGAGCCGACCGGTAGTGGTGAGCTGCCGAAGCGGCAACCGTTCGGTGCGCGCCGCGATCAAGCTGCGCAGGCAGGGCTTCGAGAAAGTCTTCTCCCTGTCTGGCGGCCTGCTCGGCTGGCAGCGTGACAACTTGCCGGTGGAAAAGGGCTGATGGCGCAAGTCACGATGTATTCGACGCGCATTTGCCCTTACTGCGTGATGGCCGAGAAACTGTTGGCGAAGAAGGGTGTGTCGCCCGAGAAGATCCTGCTCGACGATGATCCGGCGCGGCGTGAGGAGATGGTCCGGCGTGCCGGACGCACGACCGTGCCGCAGATATTCATCGGCGAGCGCCACGTCGGCGGCTACACGGATTTGGCGGCGCTCGACCTGAAGGGCGAGCTTGAATCGCTGTTGCGCACCTAGCCGCCTGCCACTTCAACTGATCCAGTGAGGACGATGTGACTTCCGAAACCCCCAATGCCCCATCGCTTTCCATCGAGAAGATCTACATCAAGGATCTTTCGTTCGAAGCGCCTTCTTCGCCGCAGGTCTTTCTTGAGCAACAGGCGCCCGAGGTGCATATCGAGCTCGGCATCACTCATCACCAGTTGAACCCGGAACAGGGTTTGCACGAGGTGGTGCTGGCGCTCACCGCCAATGCGCGTCGTGGCGACAAGAACTTCTTCCTTGCCGAGGCGCAACAGGCTGGCCTCTTTCGCATTGCCGGTCTGGCAGGCGAGTCGCTCACCAAGGCCCTCGAGATTGCCTGCGCGCACGTGCTTCTGCCGTTCGCGCGCGAGGCGATCAACGAACTCGTCACGCGCGGTGGCTTCCCGCAGCTGCTGGTGAATCCGATGAACTTCGAGGCACTCTACGAGCAGAAGCGTGCCGCCCAGGCGCAGCCGGCGCCGGCCACCACGCAGTAGACGCGCGCCTTCGGACCTTTCGACGTTCGGGTTACCATTGCCGCCCGAACGTATGTCGTCCGCTGCAAGACAAACCATCGCCGTGCTCGGCGCCGGCTCCTGGGGAACGGCGCTGGCTTTGCTGCTGGCGCGCAACGGCCATGCGGTGACGCTCTGGGGACATGACGCGTCGCAGGTGGCGCGGCTGCGCGCGGCAGGCGAGAACGCGACCTACCTCCCGGGCTTTCGCTTTCCGGACAATCTCACGGTAACCGATACGCTGGCTCCCCTCGTGCGCGAGACAGCACAACTGCTCATCGCGGTGCCCAGCCATGCGTTCCGCGCCACGCTTGCCGCGCTCGCGGGAGCGTTGCGACCGGAAGGCGTGATCGCCTGGGCGACCAAAGGTTTCGAGCCCGGCAGCGGCAAGTTGCTCAGCGCCGTGCATGACGAGGTGCTCGGCGCGCGCGGCCGTTTCGCCGTGATTTCCGGTCCGACTTTCGCGATCGAGGTTGCCAAGAGTCTGCCGACCGCATGTACGGCGGCCGCGCCAACGGCCGAAATCGCCGAGCGCGTGGCGGGCTGGCTGCGCAGCGAGCGCATGCGCGTCTACACCAGTACCGATGTCGCCGGCGTGCAACTGGGCGGCGCGATCAAGAACGTCATGGCGATCGCCGCCGGCATTAGCGACGGTCTCGGATTTGGCTCGAACGCACGCGCAGCATTGATCACTCGCGGGCTTGCCGAGCTGACGCGTCTTGGCGTGGCGCTTGGCGGGCACGCCGAGACCTTCATGGGGCTGAGCGGCGCGGGCGACCTGATTCTCACCTGCACCGACAACACCTCACGCAATCGCCGCGTCGGGCTTGGGCTTGGGCAGGGCAAGAAACTCGATGCGATCCTTGCCGAGCTCGGGCAGGAGGCGGAGGGCGTGGCGACCGCGCGAGAGCTTTATCACATCGCAACCCGCATGAAGATAGACATGCCGATCACCGAGCAGGTCTATCGCGTCCTGTACGAAGGATTGCCGCCGCTCGCGGCGGTGGAAGCATTGTTTGGGCGCGAGCCGCGCCCGGAGAGCGGCTAGAGCCTTACGGTCACGGCCGTGCCGCCGAGCGCACTGCGCGCGAACCCGAGCTCCCCCCCGTAGAGAGTGACGGTGTCGCGCACCACGGCGAGACCGATTCCCTGACCGGCGACGCTCGTGTCGCCGCGCGCACCGCGTTTGGTCAGGCGCTCGGCTTCCTCCGGGGCAATCCCCGGGCCATCGTCCTCCACGATTATTTCGAGTCTCGGGCCGCTGGCGGCATCGCTGATGCGTCGTGCGCGCACCGCGACCTGCTCGCGGCACCACTTGAACGCATTGTCGGCGAGATTGCCAAGCAGCTCGGTGAGATCGCCCTCATCGCCGTGGAACGTGACATCGCCGCCGACGTCGACCGTCGTGCGTACCGGCTTGTCGGCGTAGACGCGAGACAGCGCGCGCACGATCTTTTCGGCGTGCGGGGCGACCGGGATCGGTGCTGAGAGCGCTGCCCGTCCGGCCATGGCGGCGCGCGCGAGCTGAAACTCAATCAGCTCGCGCATGCGTTCAATCTGCTCTTCCATCACCTTGCGTTTTTCGGTGTCGTCGCCACGCACACCAAGCGCGCCGCGCAGCACGGCAAGTGGCGTCTTCAGGCTATGCGCGAGATTGCCGAGCGCATCGCGATAGCGCGCAAGGTGCGCGTGGGTGCTCGCCAGCAGGGTGTTCAGATTGTCAGTGAGACCGCGCAGTTCTTTCGGGTAGTCACCGCGCAGGCGATCGGTATCGCCGGCCTCGATGCGGGCGAGATCAGTGGCGACCGTGCGCAGCGGCTTGAGCCCCCAGCGCAGGATCAGGCCCTGAACAGCGAGCAACAGAAGCGCTGCACCGGCGAGCCATCCCCACAGGCTTTGGCGGAACGCGGTGATCTGGCGATTGAAACCTTCTAGGTGCTCGGCGACCCGGAACACATAGTGGCGGGTGGCGCCTCGGCTATCAGGCCAGGCGATACCCTGACTTAGTGCATAGAGTGGCTTGCCGTCCGAACCTGCAAGCGTTTCATAGAGGCGCTCGCCCACTGCGGGACGAGCGCTGAATTCCAGCTTGAGACCGAGGGCGGAGCGGGAATGCCAGCGGTCGCCACCGTCGGTGCGCGCCAGCTCGGCGTACAGGCCAGAGCCGGGCAGGCCGAGGCGCGGCTCGGGGAGATCCGGCGGCAGCTGCATGCGATCCTGTTTGTCGAGCTCGGCGGCGGCGAGCAGGGTATAGAGGTACGCCTGCAGGCGTTCACGCAGCGCGCGCTCGGCGGCTTCATGAAAGGCGCGGTCAAGTGCCCAGCCCGTCGCGCCGAGAAACAGCGCGAGCACGATGCTCGCAGCGAGCAACAGGCGCGCATGCAGGGAGAGATTTATCCCTTGGCGCATTCGAGGGTAAAGCGGTAGCCACGCCCGCGCAGCGTTTCGATGGGCGTGAGCCGGTTGTCGGGATCGAGCTTGCGGCGCAACCGGCCGATGAACACCTCGATCACGTTGCTGTCGCGATCGAAATCCTGATCGTAGATATGCTCGGTGAGTTCGGTCTTGGACACTACCTTGCCGGCATGCAGGATGAGGTATTCGACCAGGCGATACTCATAGCCGGTCAACTCGAGGGCTGCTCCATCGAGCGTCACGCTCTGGCGCGCGGTATCAAGCGCGATGGGCCCGCAGCGAATCACCGGCTGCGCGAGCCCCGCGGCGCGGCGCAGCAGCGCCTTGGTGCGCGCCAGCAGTTCCTCCATCTGGAAGGGCTTGACGAGATAATCGTCCGCGCCGGCATCGAGCCCCTCGACCTTGTCCTGCCAGCGCCCGCGCGCGGTAAGAATCAGCACCGGGAAGCGCCGCTCGGCCGCGCGCCATGCGCGCAGCACCTCAACACCATCGCGCTTCGGCAAGCCGAGATCGAGTACCACCAAATCGTAAGGGTTCGCCTTGCCGAGGTGCAGCGCCTCCTCGCCATCGGACGCGGTATCGATCGCGTAGCCGGCATCGCGCAGCGCGGACTGCAGTTGCCCGCGTAGCGCTGGCTCGTCCTCCACTACCAGCAGGCGCATCGCTCAGCCGCGCTCGGCGTCGACGTGCACGATCTGCACATGCCCCGACGGCAGGAGCACCTTGACGCGATGAACCGCGCGACCGCCACGGTTGATGGTCTCGGCCGACAGCACCCGACCGCCAGTCTGGGCGCGCACCTGTCGTACGGCCTGGTCGAGTGACACACCCGCGCGTGTCTCGTGCCGCGCCCTGTCGGAGGGGGCAGCGAAGTTTTCGCGCGCCTGCACTGGCGCGGTCCCGAGGAACAGGGCGGCGAGCAGGATGGCAAGAACGGTTTGGATGTGCATGGTCACTCGTAACTAAAGAAAAAGGCACCGGGCGGTAAACCGCCCGGTGCCAGTGTAGCAATGCCTCGGGCCCGAGCGCCTAGTGGCGGGCCACTGCCACTTCGTGGCCGATCACCGAGCCGATGATGGTACCGGCTACGATAGGCCCCGGTTCGCCCTGGCCGACACTGTGCCCGATGACACCACCGATTACGCCACCGGCGATGATCGGCACTAGGCCGATTTGATGGCCGGACTGGTAGTAATGGTAGTGCGGCTGCGGCTGGTACCGGTAATAGTGCCCGTAGCGATATCCGCGGTCGTGGTCGTTGCGGTAGCGCACCACCGGCGCCGGGTAGTAAACCTTTTTTACCACGACCACGTTTCGACCGCGGTCGTGACCACGATCATGGCCGCGGTCGTGACCACGGTCACCGGCTTCGGCCACGGCGGCCAGACCAAGCGCAAGCGGCGCGATAAGCAGGGAGGTAAAGGTACGCGTCTTCATTTTCTGTCTCCTTCGGGTCAGGGTGTTGGCTGACCTCGTAGTGTCAGATTAGGTGGGGTACGCTGAACCCAAGCTGAACGACATTCGGGTGCCAAATCGCAGAGAGAAAGGCTGTTTTTCCCAGCGTGGCGCGGCCAGCACCCTGCAAAATCCATGAGCCGGAACCCCGATCTTTTTGCACGCACCCTTTCCTGCCTGCGGGATCCTGATCCTGCTGCGAAGGCTTCGCAGACGCGCGCGCTGCGCGCAGCGTGGCTAAACGGTGAGCTCGAATTCGGCGGTCGCGCGCCGGAGCCGCTCACCGAGCCGGGTCGGCCGGCACGCCCCGCGCTGGTCTCGCCGTTCGAGGTCGAGCGTCGCAGCCTCGCGACACTCGAGGGCCGGGCGGCACTGGTGCATGCGCTGGCGCACATCGAGTTCAATGCCATCAACCTAGCGCTCGATGCGGTCCACCGTTTTCGCGGCCTGCCGCGCGTCTATTACGACGACTGGCTGAAAGTGGCTGCAGAAGAGGCGCATCACTTCGAGCTGTTGCGCGATCACCTGCGTTCGCTCGGCTACGACTATGGCGATTTTCCCGCCCACAACGGGTTGTGGGAGATGGCCATGAAAACGGCCGGCGACGTGCTGGCACGCATGGCGCTGGTGCCGCGCGTGCTGGAGGCGCGCGGCCTCGATGCGAGTCCGGCGTTGATGGCGAAGTTCCGCGGTGCAGGCGATGCGCGCATGGTCGGGATCCTCGAAATTATCCTGCGCGATGAGATTGGTCACGTCGCGATCGGCAATCGCTGGTATCTGCATCTGTGCAAGCAGCGTGGGCTCGACCCGCTCGCGACGTTTGCGCGGTTGATCGAGGAGTACGATGCGCCGCGTATCCGCCCGCCGTTTCACGTCGAGGCGCGCCGGGCGGCGGGATTCAGCGATGCCGAGATCGAGTATCTGGAAGACTGCGCAACCCGGCGCGCAGACTAGCGGCGCCTAGTGGCCGCCCGGGAATCCCTGCTGGCGCCACGCTTCGTAGACCGCGACGGCAACCGCGTTTGAAAGGTTGAGGCTGCGGTTTCCGGGCACGAGCGGCAGGCGCAGACGCTGGTCCGGGGGCAGGGCGTCCAGCAGGGCCTGGGGTAACCCACGTGTTTCCGGCCCGAACAGCAGGGCGTCCCCTGGGCGGTAGGCCACCGCGCTGTAGAGATTCCCTCCCCGGGTCGTGAAGGCCAATACCCGGGCCGGACGGACCCGGTCCAGGAAGGCCTCGTAGTTGGGGTGGGTCTGCACCTCGGCCCATTCCCGGTAATCGAGCCCTGCCCGGCGCAGGTCCTTGTCCTCCAGCCGAAACCCCAGCGGCTCGATCAGATGCAGGCGCGTGCCGGTGTTGGCGGCGAGCCGCATCACGTTTCCGGTATTGGGCGGAATCTCGGGCTGGTAAAGCACGACATGGAACATGACGGTTCTCTGGCGCTGTCGGGACTACAGGATAGCGAACGACGGATTGTCGTCAGGCGGCAGTTAATCTTCCACTTCATTTGTGGCAATTAGGCGATTGAAGAGGCTTGCGAAGCGGTGGTCCGTTGCTATGTTTCGAGGGCTGGCCCGCATGGTCTTGTCGCTTGCTCCCATTGGGGATCGTTGGCACGGGTCATGCATATACGCAGACAAGCGGGCTGTGGTACTGAGCGGTCGATAGCGGCTGCCACGGTTTCCGGTCCGGGTTCAATGGCCTGTCTGTGGCGCCCGGGATGGTGCGGTTTCCCTTTGGAGCGAGCCGCGGACATGTACTTAACTGAAGGAGGTTTGCTTTCATGAGTTTCAAGAGAGTGCTAATTCCGGCATTTGCCGCGGCCGCGGCGCTTGTCAGCCAAATGGCGGCCGCTACGGCGCCCCAGTCCTGTAATACGCCGTCGTGTACCACGGCTGGCGTGCCGGTTACCTTCCAGGTTCAGATCCCTGGGGTCATGCGCCTTGAGGTCGGTGCGACCGCTGGCGCCACGACGGTGACCTGGGACAATACCGTGATTACGGCCGCCAATGTCGGAGACAGCACGGCTGTTAATCCGAGCGGCATCGCGAATGCGGGAACCGGCGCTACCGGAAACCAGGTCTACTATCGGGTGCTGAGTAATCTTGGCGGTACCAATGTCCAGGTTAATGCTGCCAACGTGGGCGGTCTCGCCTGTTCGGCGGGTGGCTGCGGCGCTGACTCTATCGCCATTACCCAGATTGCAACGGGCAATACCGGCACCGTGGCACATCCCACGGTCAACGGCGGCGCAACGTTGGTACCCTATCCGGGCACCGGGATTATCAATGAGACCGGATTCTGGACCTACCAGTACTCCAATGCGACTCTTCCGCTCTCGGGTACCTACACGGGGACCATCACCTATACCGTGACGGATAACTAACAACATTCACGGCGGCCAGTTGACCGGCTTGCCGTCGTATGAGGAAGGAGGGAGTGCGCGAGTGCTCCCTCCTTTCTTTTTCTGCCCAACAGTTAAGTGGTTGTGGCGCGGACTCTTTGATCTAATCTGTACTCTTACAACTAAACCGTAATTGAGCGACCCAGTTGGTGCCGTGAAAAGAGACTGGTCGGGAAAACCGCGACGCGGAGCAGTTGCATCGGCTCGTTTGTGCGCCAGCCTTGTTGCGCTCATTGCCCTGTGTTTGCCGGTCGGGCCTGCCC
>LJVB01000150.1 GCA_001304215.1 Acidithiobacillales bacterium SM1_46
TCGCGGTAATGCAACGCGGTCATGGCGAGTAGCGCGCTCGCCATGAGCACCAGCAACAGCGCGCGCGCAGGCCATGGGCCTGTCGCGATGGCTCGACGCCACTGTTCGAACCGGGCCACCAGCCACGCGGCCGAACGACTGCGCCAGCCACCCGCTGCGGCGCGCCGCTTGCGGCCACTGCCAGCCCACATTGCATCGATCAGGATGCCAGTCACAAGCGCTAGCGCAAACGCCAGCAACAGTCCGCGGTAGTAATCGGCCACCGTGCCAACAGCAAACAGCCACGGCACCAGGGCGATCATGATACCGGTGATGCCGAACAGCGCACCGGTCGCTATGGGCGTCGCTGTATCGCGGCGCGCGAGCACGCGCCTCGCGTACGAAAGGGCCAGCAACGGACCGATGGCAAGTGCCATCCCGCCGAGCGTCGGAACACTGAGCGGGGTTGTCGTCATCCACAGTGCCGCCAACACCGCGCCCCAGGCGCCGAAAAGCAGGGTTACGCGGCCCCACAGCGCGCGCGCCGAACCGGTGAGCGCAAAAAAGAGCGCGAGCGCCGCCAGTGCGCCAATCACTATCGCGCGCTGCAGCGAGCGCCGTGACTGCACTGCCGTGACTCGCAGTTCCTCGACCGGTTCAACGTTCAGACCCTCCGGCATCTGGCCATTGGCGCGCAGCCAGCCGATCTGGCTGGTAACGGCCTCCCTCAAGGCGCGTTCCGAGACAGCAGGCTTGCCGCGGACCGTAATCCGCAGCGCCTCGGCGCCGTCGTAGTACACCTCGGTGGCACGCACCTGTTGGGCTTCGAAGCGCGTGAACTCGCCGAGCGCCGTCACCTCGCCGCTTGGCAAGCGCAACGACACTGCCGACAGGCTGGCGGTCTGACCGGACTTCGGATATACGGCTTCTGGCGCGCTACGCAGCGCTTCGCGCAATGTCTGGATGACATCTTCGGGCGCGAGACCGACGCCAGCGAGTCGGCGCTGATCCGGAATCGCAATGATCTGCTCCTCGCGCGCTCCTTCCACATCAAGCGCCGCCACCGGCGCGAGGCCACGCAACGCGGGAAGCAACGTGTCCGTAGTCCAGCGCGAGAGCGTCGGCATGCCGAGGTCGTGCGTGCTGAGAACCAATACCACCTCGGGCGCCTCGATCTGCTCGATCACGCGAACCGGATCACCGCCCGGCGGAAGGTTTGTTCGCGCCAGCTGCTTGCGAACCGCGCCGAGCGGGTCGCGCGCTCGCGAATCAAAGCCGAGTGCAATCTCGACGCGACCGATACTGACTGTCGCCGACACGTCATCGACTGCGTCCAGAGCGCCCAGCGCCCGGACGAGCGGCTTGGCCACCGTCTCCGCGATTCGTAGGACCGAGGCTGCCGGGTCCTGCCACAGTACCTGCACGCGTGTGCCGGTATGCGGGGCGAGCCAGACGAAAGGCAATGCAAGCGCCGCGCGGCGATGAGAACGCGACGCGGCACAGAACTAGCGATTCGGTCGATAGTGCACGCGATGCACAGCAAACGCGGCAGGGGCAGCAACGGTGCGCGGAGAAACGGGCTGCGCGAACCGGTGTGTCATCGCGCTCCGGATACCGGCAGCAGCGGTTCGAGCTCGATCATGGCCTGGCGATAAACCTCGCGCTTGAATTCGATGATCTGCTCGAGCGCACTCCAGTACTCGATCCAGCGCCAGGCATCAAACTCCGGGCGATTGCTCAGCGTAAGCTGCACATCCTGGTCCTCACCGGTAAAATGCAGCAAGAACCAGATCTGCTTCTGGCCGCGGAATGGCCCCGAACGGGAGCGGCGCAGGGTTTGCGGCAGTTCGTAGTGCAGCCAGTCACGGGTGCGCCCAAGAACCTCTACCTGCTGCGGACCGAGGCCGACCTCTTCGTTCAGTTCCCGATAGAGCGCCTGCTCGGGCGACTCATGCGATTTCATGCCACCTTGGGGGAACTGCCAGCCGTTGTGCCCTGCGCGGCGGCCCCAGAACACGTGGCCCTGCGAGTTGCAGAGGATAATGCCTACGTTGGGACGAAAACCGTGTTCGTCTATCATGAGCGCGTCCGATGGCAGCACGCAGGCGGATCGTTTCCCCGCCCGAAAACCAGCGCGATGCCGGATATCCCGAAATTGTTCCACGAACCCGCATGCCCATCAATTCTCGTGCTCGGCGCTCTCTCGGTGTCGCGACCGCCTGCCTCGGGTTGACGGTCGCTGCCTGCAGCGGCCGCGGCCTTCCGCCCACGGTTGTTCACGATGGTGCCCATACCAGCAGCGCCTGGACGGTGACCTTCGCGCAGGCGGTGCCGCTAGCCGCTTCGGGCGGCGCCGGGGGCCGGGTGCGCCTCTGGCGCCTGCCGGAAGCTGAACCGCTTGGCGCATGGCCGGCGCACGAAGCGCCGGTCACGGCACTGGCCTTTATCGACGCCGATTCGGCGCTGCTCTCGGCGAGCGAGGACGCCAGTCTGGCGCGCTGGAATCTCAGCGGTGGGTTGCTCGCGCGCGTGGCCACACCGGCCGCCATAACGACCATGGTCGCCGACGCCACAAACAACATCGTCATTTCAGGTCATGCCGATGGCGCGGTGCGCGTCTGGCGCCTCAATGATCTGACGTTGCAGCACACGCTGACACCACTCGCTGGCGCCATTCAGGCCGTGGCCTACCACTCCGCCAGCGGGCGCGTGGCAACCGGCGGCGCGGACGGCCGGGTGCTGATCGGACCGCCTGCTGGTCCGCTTCGGGAACTTCCACGCGCACCGGGCGCGACCTTCTCGCTGGCGTTCTCTCCGGACGGCAGCATGCTCACGGGCAGCGGCTGGTATCGGCTGTACCAGTGGACGCTTGCCAGCCAACCGCAATTGCGCGTGCTATCGACTCTGCATCGCGGGCTGATCCGCGCCATTCAGTTCAGCCCGGATGGCCACCAACTCGCCAGCATCAGCCGCCTGACCGACAGCGCGGTATTGCTGCTCGACCCCGGGACCGGCGCGACGCTCATGCGCCTGCAGCCGCATGATCTCTGCGGGCGCGACGTCGCCCTCTCCCCGGACGGCCGTTACCTTGCGAGCGCCAGCGATGACGCGAGTGTGCGATTCTGGGATCTTTCCGCATTGCCCGCGAAGCAGTAGGCTGCGCCGGCGACTTCGCGGAACCAACGCTGCTGCCTTTGACCATGAGCCTGGCCATCTTCGATCTTGACAACACGCTGCTGCGCGGCGACAGCGATTACGCCTGGGGCCAGTTCCTGATCGAGCGCGGGATCGTCGATGGCGCGCATTACCGCGAGGCAAACGATCGCTACTACGCGCAGTACCATGCCGGCACGCTCGACATCATGGAGTTCCTGGCGTTCGCGCTGCGTCCGCTCGCTGCCCACGACCGCGCAACGCTCGACGCCTGGCACGATGAATACATGCGCACGAAGGTGTTGCCCATGATCACGGGCGAGGCGCGTGCACTGGTCGAGCGCCACCGTGCGGCCGGTGATACGCTCATGATCATCACGGCAACCAACAGTTTCGTTACCGGCCCGATCGCACGCGCGTTTGGCGTCGCACACCTGCTTGCCACCGAACCGGAAGTGCAGGATGGACGCTTCACCGGGAAGGTCGCCGGCATTCCGTGCTTTCGAGACGGCAAGGTAAAGCGCCTGGAGACCTGGTTGCGCGATAACGGCGAGAGTCTTGCCGACAGCTGGTTCTACAGCGACTCGCACAACGACCTGCCGCTGCTTGAGCGCGTCACCCACCCGGTAGCCGTAAACCCGGACGAGAGCCTTGCCCTCACCGCGCGCGAGCGCGGCTGGCCAATCATCGAGCTGCACTGAGCACGCCGATGCACGCGCGCACGCTCACCGCCATGCTCGCTGTCGCGCTGCCGGTGTGCGTGGGCTGGGCGCTGATGCAGGGCAGCATGACGATCGGCTCCGGCGAGGCACTGCACGCCCTGTTTGCCGGGAGCGACGGTGCGTCCGCGATGGTGGTGCGCGAGCTGCGGCTGCCGCGCGTGCTGGCCGCGATAGCAGTCGGCGGGCTGCTCGCCACCGCGGGCGTCCTGCTGCAGGTACTGCTGCGCAATCCCCTCGCTGATCCGTATGTGCTGGGTATCTCGGGCGGAGCCTCCAGCGCCACGCTGGCGGCGATGCTGCTTGGCTTGGCCGGATGGGGGCTCAATGCGGCCGCATTCTTGGGCGCGCTTGGAACCATGTTCCTCGTCTTTGGCCTGAGCCGCCGCGGTGGGCACTGGACCCGCGAGCGGCTGCTGCTTACTGGCGTGGTGATGGCGGCCGGATTTGGTGCCGCCATCAGTGTGTTGCTCGCCATCGCGCCGGAGGGCCGCCTCCCCGGAATGGTGTTTTTTCTGCTCGGCGATCTCAGCGCCACCCCCGCTCCGTGGATCGGGCTCGCGGTTCTGCTCGCCGGCCTTGCACTGGCGACCGCCATGGCCCGATCGCTCAATGTCCTCATGCGCGGTGAACTGGTCGCTGCAACGCTCGGTGAAAATCCGCTGCGCTTGCGCCTCGCGTTATATGCGCTGGCATCGCTGCTAACCGCCATCGCCGTCACGCTGGCTGGCGCCATTGGCTTTGTCGGGCTGGTCGTACCGCATCTCCTGCGACTGCTCGGCACCACCGATCATCGCTGGCTGCTCGCACAGTCCGCACTGCTCGGTGCGACGCTCCTGCTCCTCGCCGATACGCTGGCCCGCACAGTCGTTGCCCCGACCCAATTGCCGGTCGGCGCGCTCACGGCGCTGCTCGGCGTGCCGCTATTTCTCTTTCTGCTGGCGAGGCAACGCTAGCCATGCCACGGCTTTGCGCCCGGGAACTTACGCTGCGCATCGGCGCACGCACGCTGTGCGACCGCCTCACTGTCGACTTCGAGCCCGGCCATGTCTGGGCCATCCTGGGCGCCAACGGAGCCGGCAAGACGACACTGCTGCATACGCTCGCGGGCCTGCGCGCGCCGGAGGACGGCACGCTATTGCTTGATGGGGCAAGCATCTTTGCCGTGGCCGCGCGTGAGCGAGCGCGTACGCTCGCCCTGCTGCTGCAGGACTACGACACCTCCATGCCTGCCAGCGTGATGGAAACCGTGCTGTCGGGAAGGCACCCACACCTCGCGCCGTTCGCCTGGGAAGGGGCAGACGACTATGCGGCGGCCGATGCCGCGCTTGCGGCCGCGGGGGTGGCGCACTTGCGTGAGCGACAGCTTGCGACGCTTTCCGGCGGCGAGCGCAGGCGTATCGAACTGGCCGCAGTCCTAGCGCAGGCAACGCCTGTACTGCTGCTCGATGAGCCGACCAACCACCTCGATCTGCGCCATCAGCAGGAGATCCTCGCCCTGCTCGCCGGGCGCGGGCGCCAGCCGGATCGACTCATCATCATGGTATTGCACGATGTCAACGCCGCGCTGCGCACCTGCGATCAGGCGCTGCTGCTCTATGGTGACGGTTCGGTGGCGCACGGCAGCTGTGCCGACGTCATCACCACCGCAAATCTCGAGCGCCTTTATGGGTGTCCGATGCGCGAGCTGAGCCAGGACGCAACCCGCTACTTCCTGCCCATCTGACACCGTGAGGAACTTCCATCAGCGTTTTCGATCATATTCAGCACCAAGCGCATTGGAAAATTCCCGCTATATCACAACAATATGCGCCCGGTTGCGGTCCGGTTTGCACCGCTTCACCCATCCAACCTTCACACACTCGTCATTATCCAAAAGGAACCTGTACTCATGAAGAAGCTTTCGATCATGCTCGCCGCACTGCTCGCCATCTCGGCTGTTGCCGCGTGCCAGAAGAAGGAACCGAAGCCTGCCGCCGCGCCGGCTGCGCCAGCCGCTGAAGCGCCGAAGCCCGCCGAGGGTGCGCCGGCTGCCGAAGCCGCCAAGCCTGCTGAAGGCGCACCGGCTGCTCCCGCCGAAAAGAAGTAACACGTAGACAGTAATTCGTGTGGTAGCGAGGCCGGCCCAGTGATGGGCCGGCCTTTTTTTTTGTTGCCACGATACGCGATTGACACCGCACAAAACGTGCGCCTATAGTGCGCGCGGACCAGAAATGGTCCATCGCTTCAGGTGCTCCGCGGGACCTTCGTCCCCGGAGTGAAACGGGAAGCCGGTGCGCGTGATGAACGCAATTCCGGCGCTGCCCCCGCAACGGTAAGCGAGCTCGGGCGAATCACAGTGCCACTGCATCGAAGTCTGGTGCGGGAAGGCGATTCACCCAGCCAATGCTCGCGAGCCCGGAGACCGGCCTGAAGCTGTCCGAGACGTGTCGCGGCGGGCGACGCAGGCCGGGTAACCCCTCGCCGATCCTCTCCGCCCCACGTTCGCCGACCAACCCTGCGCGGGTGCGCGCAGCTGCTGCGGAGAATTGTGTGCGAAGAAGACTCCTCGTCCTGGTTGCGGCAACTGCCGCTTGCCCGACCCTGTTGTTTGGCGCGTCCGAAGATGCCACCCCCACGGTCCTGGTCACCGCTACCCGCCTGAACGACGAGGTGCGTGACCTGCCCTCAGCCATCACGATCCTGAATGCCGACGATATCGCCCGCACGCCCGCGCGTAACCTGCCGGAACTGCTCGGGCTCCAGGCAGGCGTAACCACGCGAAGCCTCTATGGCAACAATGCGGCGCGCGACAGCGTTGACCTTCGTGGCTTTGGCGCCACCGGCGGGCAGAACACGCTGATCCTCCTGAACGGCCGGCGCCTGAACGATGTGGACCTGGCGGCGGTTGATTTCTCCGCCATACCGCTCGCGAGCATCGAGCGTGTCGAGATTATCCGCGGCGGCGGGGCCGTGTTGTACGGCGACGGCGCCGTCGGCGGCACCATCAACATCGTGACGCGCGATGCGGGACCGGCCGGCACACGGGCCTCCGGCAACGTGAGCTACGGAAGCTATCGGACCTGGGGTGGTGATGCCGCGGCAAACCATCGCGGCGGTCCACTCGCCAGCCGCGTGGCTGCGAGTTACCTGTCCAGCGACGGATATCGGGACAACAACCAGCTTCAGAAAGGCACTGCGCAAGCCGATGTGCGCGGTGCCTATCAATGGGGCGAGTGGTTCGTGCAACTCGCAGGTGACAAGGAAAATCTCCGGTTGCCCGGGGCACGGCGCGTCGACCCGGTCGCCGGGATCGACGAGCTCGCCACAGACCCGCGCGGCACCGGCACGCCGAACGATTACGCCAATCAGGATGGCGTACAGCTGGCCGGCGGACTCAGCTTGACTCTCTCACCCGCAAGTGAACTGGTCATCGATGCCGGTATTCGCAACAAGCGACAGCTCGCATTTTACGATGACTACCTGTTTGGCGGGCTTTTCACCAGCTACGTCGACACCGAACTGACAACCTGGTCGATCACCCCGCGATACAAGCGTCGCGTCGCATTGCTTGGCGACCACGGCGGCTCGGTACTTGGCGTCGACTTCTATCGTTCAACCTACGACTCCCGACGCAGCCCCGATCGCAGCACGGTGGCCAGCCCGCTGCAGCAGCTCGATGTCCGACAGGACAGCGCCGCC
>LJVB01000151.1 GCA_001304215.1 Acidithiobacillales bacterium SM1_46
ACAGATCGAGCGTCGGATAGAACCCTGATCGATTGATCCGCACATCAGCCCGCGCCGCAGACTCCTGCGCCTGCGTACGGCGAAACTCGGGAACCGCCGCGGCCAGTGTCGGAAAATCAGGATCTTTCGGCGGTTCTGAAACGGGCACATCGTCAATTGCACGCAACCCGCTTGGGTCGGCTCGGCCAAGTGCGCGTGCCAATTGTGCCTGCGCCGAAGGAATGGCCTGGCGCGACTGAAGATTGTCGAGCTGAGATTGCTTGAGCGTCGCCCGCGTGAGCAGCAGCGACCCCTTGTTTTCGCGCCCCCCCTCAAAGCGCAATTGCACCAGCCGCAGGTTCTCCTCGGTCCGGCGCATAATCGCCTCCGTGAGCGTCACGGCTTCCTGCACGTAGCGCAGGGTGGCGTAAGCAAGCTTCAGCGCGTAGGAAATCTGCGCCCGAACTGCAATCAGGTCGGATCGCGCAACTTGTGCGTTGGCGCTCGCCTGTTCGACCCTGGCGACATCCTGGAATCCGGCGAAGAGATTCTGCGTGGCGGTTGCACTCGCACCGTAGGCGCTGCCCGGGATCACTGCCGCGCCGGAGTTGTCCTGATAGCGGACGCCAGCCGAGACTTGCGGATAGTAGCCGCTGCGTGCCGCCTGAATCCGGGAATCCGCTGCCTGCAGATTGGAGCGGGCGCTCGCCAGCTCCGGGTTGCTGGTGCTCGCCTCGGCAACGCTTTCCCGCCAATTGATTGCCCACGCTGGAGCCGCCATGGCAATCAGGGCAACAGCCGCGAGCGCTGTCACGGGGCGCGACGATGACGCAGGGAGGAAGACAGCCAGACGAATCGACATGAGAGGCGTAGTAAAGAGGAGATGAATGGCAGTTCAGATGTTTTCTTCAGGTACTGCGTCGATCCAATGCGCTCGAGACGCCAATACGACACATATTATCCATCGCCGGCAACGCCGCTGAGACCAACGCTACACCCACAATACGACCCGTTGAAAACAACCAAGTTCTAAACTAGGATTTGCCGACCGACCGGTCAGTCAGTATATACCCGGTGCAACTCAAAGTCTTACGGGGGATCCGATGAGCGCACTTCCCGCCAACGTAGCGAGCCGGACCGATGCCGTGGCGCGCATCCTGGATGCAGCGGCAGGCCTGTTCGCAGAAAGCAGCTACGACGCCGTTTCGATGAACGCTATTGCCGAGCGCGCCGGCGTATCGAAGGCGAATATCTTCCATCACTTCAGCAGCAAGGAATCGCTCTATCTCGCCGTGGTCCGCGCTGCCTGCCATGACGTCGGGGAGCGTCTGGGCGAACTTGGCACCGAGCACGGTCCGTTTGCCCAACGCTTCTCCTCTTATGCTGCAAGCATGCTGAATGACATGCTTGAGCATGACCAGATACAGCGACTCATCCTGCGCGAGCTGCTCGTCGATGGCGAGCGCCGCGGCCAGGAGTTCGCGGAAAAGGTGTTTGGCGAGAACTTCGCTCGGTTCGTCGCAATCCTTCGCCAGGGGCAGCTTAAGGGACACCTGCGCGCCGATCTCGATCCGGCCATGATCGCGACGGTACTGATCGGTTCCAACGTGTTCTTCTTTGAAGCTCGCGACGTGCTGAAACACTTTCGCGACGTCAACTTTGCGAACGACCCGGCCCGTTACAGCACCATGCTGGTTGACATTCTGATGCACGGTATTGCCCGTACTCCCGGCTCACCCGCTGCGCCAACCGCGGGGAACTGACCCATGTCCGCCTTTGCACGCCGCACCCCGAGGCTTGTCGCCGTCGCGCTGGTGGTCCTCGCGATCGCAGCCTGTGGCCCCGACAAGCAGGCCAAGCCGCCCGAGCGTATTGTCAGCGTGACGACCGCCAAGGTGGAGAAGAAAGACCTCGTCGTTACCGAGTCCGCAGTCGGTATGGAGACCGCGCTCGGCATGGCACTCGACTACGACCCGACACGCACGCGCCGCGGGACATTCTACGTTCGCCTCCCCTTTCCGGATCATGTCGCCCAGCGTTTGCGGCCTGGGCAGACCGTGACCTTGTCCGACTTTGCACAACCGGGACAGACGGTGCGCGGTGAAATTCGCGAAATCCGCCCGGCACTCAGCGCGACCACCTTGTCGCGCGACGTGATCGTCGCGGTTGCCAACGACAACTGGCGGCCAACCGGAAGTATCCGCGGCGAAGTGACGGTCGGCGTCAAGCACGATGCGCTCGTGGTTCCCGAAATCGCCGTGGTGCTCCGTGCGAAGGGATCCGTGGTCTACGCGATCAACGGGGAACAGGCCAAGGAACGACCCGTCGATACCGGTATCGTGCGCGATGGCATGATCGAAGTGAAGAAGGGTCTCCAGGCAGACGAAGCCATTGTTGTGGACGGCGCGGCGCTGCTCTCAGACGGCGCCAAGATCAAGGTGCGGGAGCCTTAGTCGCGTGACATTGCCCGAATTCTCCATCCGTCGATATGTGCTGACACTCATGATGAGCCTCGTGCTCATCCTGTTCGGTGTGATCGCGCTCAATCGCCTCGGGATCGACAAGTTTCCACGTATCGAATTTCCGGTGGTGAGCGTCGTCACGACAATGCAGGGCGCTGACCCCGAAGTCATCGATCGCAATATTACCGACCGCGTCGAAGAAGTGGTCAATCAGGTGCCCGGCGTGAAGTCGATTACCTCAAGCTCCCAGCTTGGCGTCTCAGTGGTGGCGGTCGAATTCGAGCTTGAGAAGAACGTTGACGTCGCCTATCAGGAGGTCAAGGCCAAGGTCGACAGTATCCTGAAACTGCTGCCGATTGACGCCGACCCTCCCACGGTGCGCAAGGTGGAGGTCGGTGCCACCCCGGTGCTGTGGGTCGCCCTTACCGGCGATCGCACCATTCAGGAACTGAACACTTATGCTGACGAGGTGCTCAAACCGCGTCTCGAATCGGTTAACGGCGTTGGCGAAGTCCTGATTGGCGGCCAGATCAAGCGCACCATTCGCATCTGGCTTCAGCCGGAGCGATTGCGTGCCTACGAACTTTCGCCGCTTGATGTTGAGACTGCCTTCAAGCGCGAGCACATCACCCAACCGGCCGGATTCATCGATAGTCCGCGCCGTGAGTGGCTGATCAAGTTCGATGCCGAGTACAGCCGCATCCCGGACATGAATGAGCTGATCGTTGCCTACCGTCAGGGCACGCCGATTTACCTTCGCAACGTGGCGCGCGTGGAGGACGGGCTGGAAGACGCCCGCAAGCTGGCGCGCTACATGGGCGTTCCAGCCGTGGGCCTCGGCATCGTCAAGGCAAGCGATGCCAATACCGTGGCGGTGGTGGACCGCATCAAGGCACGGGTCGAGAAGGAACTTAAGCCCAACCTGCCGCCGGGGCTCGAGCTGCGCTATTCGTCTGACGACTCCATCTCGATCCGCCAGTCGATCGACGCGCTTAAGGAGCACCTCCTGTTGGGCACGCTGTTCGCGGCGCTCATGGTGTTCCTGTTCCTCAAGAGCGGACGCTCCACACTGATTATTGCGACGGCCATCCCGGTGTCACTGTTTGCGACGTTCGCGGTGATGTACTTCGTGGGCTACACACTGAACAAGATCACCCTGCTCGGGCTGCTGCTGCTTATCGGCGTGGTGGTCGACGACGCGATCGTCGTGCTGGAGAACATCTTTCGGCATCGTGAGGAGCAGCACGAGGAAAGGGAGAAGGCTGCGATCGCCGGTTCCAACCAGGTGATCTTTGCGGTGCTCGCCTCAACGCTCACGCTGGTGTCGATCTTCTTGCCGGTGGCATTCATTACCGGCATCGTCGGTCGGTTCATGTCGTCGTTTGCACTCGTGGTGGTAATCGGCGTACTGGCCTCACTGTTTGTATCGCTCACCCTCACGCCAATGCTGTCGGCTCGTTACCTCACCATGCCCAAGACCCATGGCCGGGTGTACCGCGCGCTGGAGCGCGCCTTCGTGGCGCTCGAGAGCGGCTACCGGCGAATGCTTGCCTACGCGCTGGCGCATCGCTGGAAAGTTGTACTGATTGCGACGGTTATCGTCGCCTCGAGCTACTTCCCGTTTGCTTACGTCGGCAAGACTTTCGTGCCCGAGGAAGACGAGTCACGCTTCATGATCATGACGCAGGCTCCGCTCGGCTCTAATCTGGAATATATGGACCACAAGATCGCCGAGGTCGAAGCTATCGTGGCCAAGCGGCCGGAGATTTACAGCTACTTCTCGGCGGTGGGCATCGGCGAGACTGGCCAGGTCACAACCGGCCAGACCTTCGTGCGGCTCAAGGACCGCAAGGAACGTAAGCTTTCGCAGCCCCGTGTCATGGCTGAGCTGCGGCGCGAACTCAATCAGATTCCGGGTATTCAGTCATTTCCGGCCAATATCTCGGCAATCGGTGGACAGCGAGGCGAACCGTTGCAGTTCGCCATCGTCGGCCCGGATCTCAATAAGCTTGGTGAGCTCACGCCGCGCATGGTCGAACTACTCGGTCAGGTGCAAGGCATTGCCAAGCTCGACACAGATCTCAAGCTGAACCTGCCGGAGGTGCGTCTCGAACTTGACCGCGAACGCGCGGCGCAGGTCGGGCTCACCGCCGCGGACATCGCCCAGACACTGAGCGCCACCACTGGCGGCATTGACATCGCGCAGTTTCGCGAGGGCAGCCAACGTTACGACATCCGCCTGCAGGTCGAGGCTTCCGCGCGCGTCGACCAGGACGTACTGAAGAAGATCTACGTCAAGAATCGCGCCGGCGAGTTGATACGCCTGGACGCGCTCGTGCGCGTCCAGGAAGGTCTCGGCCCGGCCGAGATCAAGCGGCGCAACCGCCAGTACGCAAGCTTCGTATATGGCGCGCTGGAAGGACTGCCGCTCGGCGATGCCGCCGCGGCGGTCCAGCGGATCGGCACCGAGATTCTGCCGGCCGGCTACACCATTGCCTTCCTCGGCCAGGCCGAGGAATTCGCCAAGACGGGCCAGTACGTGATCTTCGCCTTCTCGCTGGCGCTGGTAATGATTTACATGGTGCTTGCCAGCCAGTTCAACTCGCTGGTCCAACCGCTGGTGGTCATGGTTGCGCAACCACTCGCCATCATCGGTGGCGTCAGCGCGCTATGGATGTTTGGTGACACACTGAACCTGTTTTCGATGATTGGCATGATCCTGCTGATGGGGTTAGTGGCCAAGAACTCGATCCTGTTGATTGACCTCACCAACCAGTACCGTGCTGCCGGGAAGAGTATTCACGATGCACTGATGGAGGCCTGTCCACACCGGATGCGACCCGTGCTGATTACCTCACTCACCGTCATCGCCGCCATGCTGCCGGCCGCGATCGGTCTGGGACCCGGTGTCGAAACGAACCGGCCACTTTCGCTGGTGGTAATGGGCGGCATGGTGTCCTCCACCCTGCTCACGCTTGCGGTGGTACCGGCGGTCTACTCGCTGGTAGAGGGTACGCGCGGGCGCAATTGGTTTGCCGGCCGCCTCACCCTGCCCGTTACCTTGCGCGGCTTGCGCCGCCCGCGGAACGCTCGCCCATGAGGAACTCGACCTTCATGGCGCTGTGCGCCGTCGCGGCGGCGGCCATACTCTGCTCGCCGGCGCGGGCCGAAGATCTCATGGAGATCTTCCGGGCCGCCCAACAGAACGATGCGCAGTTTGCCGCGGCGCGGTCGGCGCGGAATGCCGCGGTGGAGCGTGCGCCGCAGGGTCTCGCACAGCTCTTACCGGGCGTCAATCTGTCCGCGGGCCGTACGGAAACCGATCAGGACGTGACGTCACCCGGTGTCGACTCGAGCTATCGCTATCCCACTAACAGTTACAGCCTTACGCTGTCTCAACCCATCTATCGCAAGAAGAATTTCGCGGCTTACGAACAGGGCAAGGCGGACGCCGCGCGCGCGGACTACGAGCTCGCCACCGCGCGGCAGGATCTGATTCTGCGTGTGTCGCAAACCTACCTGACCGCCCTAGCGGCGCAAGACATCCACGATTTCGCGGTGTCTGAAAAAGAAGCCGTGGCCAGGCTCCTTGACCTGACGCGACGCAATGCTTCGGTTGGCATCGGCACCATTATCGACGTAGACGATGCACAGTCTAACTATGACCTGACTGTGGCCCAGGAGATTGAGGCAGCCAATACACTCGAGGTGAAACGCGAGGCGCTGCCTCACTGGACCGCTGCCGCTTGAGCCGCCGCAACCCGCGCAGGTGGAAAAGTGGGAAGACACCGCGCGTCTCGACAATCCCCTCGTCCTGGCACAGCAACAGGCGGTCGAGTCCGCTGCGCAGGAACTCGAGAAGCAGCGCGGCGGCCACTACCCGACGCTCGACCTCAATGCCTCGCATGCCTACAACGACGCCCAAGGTTCGGTATTTGGTTTCCCGCTGGAAACACGCACCAACCAGATCGGACTCGCATTCAATCTGCCGCTCTACGAGGGTGGCGATACGCAGTCGCGTGTGCGCGAGGCGGCCGCCCGTCGCGATGAAGCCGGCCAGCGTCTCGAGCAGTTGCGGCGCGAAAGCGCTTTCAGTGCGCGCGATGCCTACGCGGCGGTGCGCAGCGGGCTGGCACGGGTGGAAGCCCTGGAACGCGCGCTCGCTTCGAATCGCCGGGCGCTTGAGTCCGTGGTACTCGGCTACGAGCGCGGCGTGCGTAATGCCTCCGACGTGCTCATCTCGCAGCGCGTCCTGTTCCGCAC
>LJVB01000026.1 GCA_001304215.1 Acidithiobacillales bacterium SM1_46
GCCGGCTCTGGGCTGCGAGCTGCTGGCATGGTCGGTTCGACGGCGCGCGGGGCCATTACCGGCGCTGGCGCAGCGCGCACTTCCGTCTCCGGGGCAGGCGTGACGGCGCGCGCCGGCGGCGGCACAGGCTCGCCCGCAATCCAGGCCTGCAGGCGCGCATTCAGGTTCTGTCCGCTTGGCACCGGGCGACCGGCCTGGATGCGATCAAGCATGGTCACCAGCAGGTCATGCGCCTCATCGAGCGTATCGAAAAGATCGGCACTTACGCTGATCTTTCCATCTTCGACCAGCTTCAGCGCACTCTCGGTATTGTGGGCAAGTTCGCCCATGATCATCGCCCCGGCCATGCGCGCGCCACCCTTAAGAGTATGCAGCGCACGCTTGAGCTCGAGAACGTTTGAGCGTTCGTCGGGTCGGGCACGCCAGTGCGTCAGCGATTCGTCGACCACGCTCAGAATATCGACCGCTTCTTCCTGGAATATCTCCAGCAGCTCCGGGTCGAGCTGTTCGGCTATCTCGGTGTCTTCCGATACCGCAACCTGCGCGCGAGCCACCGGCTCCGGCGCACGCGCAACAGGCGGCTCGCTGCGTGCCGCCGTTTCGCGGAAGGACGCCACTGGCGGCGCGGATGGCTCGTTGTCGGGCTCCACTTCCGGAGGTTCCGCAATGAACTCGGGCGACTCGGGCTCCGGGGCCGGTGCCGGGCTCGCTTGGGGACGCATCGGCGCGGCACTCGGCGCACGTGCCGGTTCGGTGTGAGCATTCGCTGCCACCGACTCGTCGTGAAAGGCACGTGCGATTTCATCAAAACGCGAACGAAGCACAGCGGCGTCGCCTGGCGCTCCGTTAAGTGCTGCGACCAGATCGGAGACCGTGGCCTCAAGCTGAGCAACAAGTTCGATCTGGTGGCTATCGAGCGGAACCTGTTGGGTCTGCAAAGAATGAAACAATCGCTCGGTCTCGGCGCAGGCGCCAACCATCATCTGGATGTCAAGCGAGCGTGCGTTGCCGGCCAAGGTGTGGGTGGCTCGGAAGAGGGCCTGCGTCACCAGACACGCCGAGCCGGCCGCGCGGCAGGCCGCAATTTCATTGCGCAGTGTCTCAAGGTGTCCGCGTGCCTCGTTGGTGAAGATCTCGAGCAGCGTGCCGTCGAGCTGCGGCAAGCCCGCGCTTCGGGAGGGGGATGCTGCTACTCGCGCGGGTGCGGCTACCGATACCGGTGATGTGGACGTCGCTGTTGGCGCCTCGCCGCCCGCAAAGGCCCACGCCTCCTCGCGCATGCCTTCGACATCTGCCGTCGGCGGGGTGCCGCTTTCGAGTTCGTCGACCAGCTGCGGGATGGCGTCCTGCGCACGGCCCACCAGATCGATGATGCGCGGATCGAAGGCAATCTTGCCATCGCGCACCTTGTTCAACAGATTCTCGATTGCCCATGCGAACTCGGCGATGGTGCTCGCGCCGACCATGCGCCCACTGCCCTTGATTGTGTGGTAACCACGGCGCAACTCTGTCAGGGATGCCGCGTTCTCGTGGTTGTTGCGCCAGACCTCAAATTCCTTGCTGATGTTGTTGAAGACGTCGCGCGCATCCTCGATAAAGATTTGCATGATCTCTTCATCGGCCGCTTCCGGGGGCGGCGTCTTGGCCGCCGATGGCGTGGGCGTCGAGCGGACCGAGGTCGGGGCTGGCGCGGCAGCCGGCGCGAGCTGCCGGCCAACCAGGTCGATCAACGTCTGCAGCGACTGGCGCAACATCTGTTCGATCTCGTCGCTCAGCTCAGCGGCGCCATCGCTCACCAGCCGGATGAGGTTGGCCGTCTCGTCGCCAATCTTGGCGATCTTGTCCTCACCCTGGCGGCGGGCAATTTGCGCCAGCTCGACAAGTGCCTGCTGGGTGCGACCGCGGGCCGAGTCATTCGAGGGATCCTGCAACCAGCTCTCGAGACCGTGGCGCACGCGCGTGACCAGCGCAGGGGCATCCGCCGGCGATTGCGCCTCCGCCGCATTGAGCGAGGCCTCCATGTCCTCCATCGCTCCCTCGATAAGTCCTTCGAGGTTCTGGCGACCGGCTTTCAGGCCGTCGAGATAGGCACCGATGGTACCAATACAGACGGCGAGCGCATCGAGCACTGCTCCGGTCGGCACGAGCGCCTGTGCGCGTATTTCCTCGACGTGGGTGCGCGCGACGTCCGCGAGCTGCGCCGCCTGCTCCTGATTCAGGATTTGCATGGCGCCCTGGATCTGCGCAAGCAAGCCCGGCACTTCATCCAGCTGGGAGAGACGCGTGGTATCTGTGGCGAACGCCTCGAGCAACTCCTCGATGCGTGTCAGGTTCACGCCGACCTCGCCACCGACGACACCGACCAGTTGGCGGAATTCATGCTCGGTGAGATCGGCATCGCTCACCTCAATGCCGCTGGGCACCAACCCGCCCCCCTCCGGCGCATAGAAGGCTCGCAGCCGAGCAATAGCCTGGTCGATCTGGCCGCGCCATTCTGCCGGCGAGTACTGCATCTCGCGCGCGCTGTTTTCAACCAATACCAGTGCCTGCGCCATCGGCATCGAGGCGTCCGCTGGCTCCTCGAGCCGCTGCTCAATGATCGCGCGACAGGTCTCGAGCAACGCGTCAACCAGCTCCTTGAGCGGCGGTACCCCGAGCATATCGAGCGTTCCGGTCATCTTGCCCAGGAGATCGAGCAGTTGCTCGAGTGCACTTTCGTCGGGCTGTTGCGGATCGAAATAGCTCGACAACAGATCCTGCGCGGTCTCGATTTCCTTGCCGAGCGCGCTCGCGACCGAGGCCAGTACCTCGGGGGTGGGGAGAGAAGTTCCCTGCATGCTGCCCGGGGCAAGCAAAGCGTCGAGCTCGAAGGCCTGCTTGAGCTGGGTAACACGCTCACCGCCGGAACTCGCCTGCGCCACCTCATAGAGCAGGCCGCGCGCTATTTCCTCGCTGGACTTGCGCAGCGCGGTCTTGTCGCCACCGTCAATAATCTTCTTGATCTGCTGATCAAGTCGGGCGAAATACTTCTTGCGCTCCGGCGTTGGCTCGAGTCCCCCATCGAGGAGTCCCTCCACCATGCCGCCGGCGATCCAAAAGAGCTGCTCCAGCGCGCCGACTGGTGCCTGGCGCCGCAGTTCGTCGAAAAATTCAGCGATTCGCGCGAGCGGCGAGGTGTTGGCGGGGTTGCGCAGCCACTCGAGCAGTGCGCCCTGGAAGAGCCCCCGCAACGGACGCGCCAGCGCCTGGTAGTCGACGTCCGAGGCGCGCTCGGCACCGGTACTCGGTGGGCGCACTGACATGTCTGGCGCGAAAAGATCGAGCGCCGAGATTGGCTCGGCCTGGCGGACCGCACGCATCTCGTTGAGCAGCTCGATGTGCTTGAGTGGCGCATCGCGCTGACCCACCTGCAGACGCGCCAGATGATCGGGCAGCAGCAGGATACCGCGCGTCAGAACCTCAAGATTTTCAGAACTTGCTTCGGCCTGGTCGTTGAGAATAGCCTCGGCGAGCTGCTCAACCTCGCGCGCCAGCATTGCAGCCCCATCAAGTTCCACCATGAGCAATGTGCCCACGACTTGATGCAGGTGCGTGACACAGAAGCGCAGCCGGGTCTTGTCCCCGGTATTCTCGCTGAACGACTCGAGCGCGAGACGCGCCTGCTTGAGGGTCTCGTCGATCTCGTGCTTGACCCAGCCAAGCGTGGACGGATCGACTTTGGATTGAGTGCTCATGGCCGTAACAACCTCGGGTCACGCCGGCGCGCCTGATGCGCGCATCCTGCGTGACCCGTCCCGTGATGCGGGCGCCGGTTCAAGCGGCTCCTCAGGCCGGCAGCTTGAAGCCCGCCACCGAAGCCTGCAGCTCGCGCGCCAGGTCCGAGAGCTTGCCAATCGATTCCGCCGCCTGGCGGGTACCCGCACTGGTGAGAGTCGTCGTCTCCTGAATCTTGGTCATATTGGTCGTGATGTCGGTCGCCGACTCGGACTGGCGGTGCGCGTCACGGGCGATGTTAACGATCAGGCTCGAGAGCTGTTCGGACACTGATTCGATCTCACCGAGCGCCTGACCGGCGGCGTCGGCAAGGCGCGTAGCCTCGACCACGCCGTTGGTCGCCTGCTCCATCGAGGCCACCGCTTCGTTGGTGTCGGCCTGAATCGTCTTCACCAGATCGCCGATCTGCTTGGTCGCCTCCGCGGAACGTTCCGCGAGGCGCTGCACTTCGTCCGCGACCACCGCGAAGCCGCGACCCGCTTCACCCGCCATGGCTGCCTGAATGGCGGCATTCAGCGAGAGAATGTTGGTCTGCTCGGCAATATCATTGATAAGTTCGACGATTTCACCGATCTGCTGGGACGACTCACCGAGACGCTTGATTCGCTTCGCCGTCTCCTGAATCTGCTCGCGCATCTCGTCCATGCCTCGGATCGTGTCCTGCACCGCCTGCGCGCCGCGCTTGGCGGTGGCCACCGAGCCCTGCGCCACTTCGGCGGAGCGCTCGGCCGATTTGGACATGTCTTCCATCGAGCGCGCCATGGTCATCATCTTGCCCGTGGCCTCGGTGATCTGGGCGGCCTGGCGCAGCGCCGCCTCGGTCAGCTCGGTAGCTGTCTGACGGCTGTTCTCGGAAGCAACTGCCACTTGCGAAGCCGCGTTCTTGATGCGCGATACCAGGCTGCGCATTTCGCGTACCGCGTAATTGATCGAGTCCGCGATCGCGCCCGTAATCTGCTCGGTCACCTCCGGCTGAATAGTGAGGTCACCGTCGGCAAGGTCGCCCATTTCGTCGAGCAGCTTGAGAATCGAGTCCTGCGTGGTACGGTTCTGCTCGGCGCTCTCAGATGCACGACGACGCGCGTCGCTCACAAGCTTGTAGGCGAACAACAGGAAGAAGAACATCGAGGCAACACCCGCGCCGATGATCGCCACCTGCAGGCCGGCGCGCTCGACGCCGAGACCGGTGTAACCCTCAACCAGCTCGCGCGACTTCTTGAGCAACGGATCGGACTGCTCGAATACGTTCTGGCTCGCACGCTGCGAGACGAACAGCTCGGCCGCGCTACCGAGAATGCCTTCAATGTGCCCGTTGATCTGGCCGAAGATGGTGGCCGATTCATCAAGCTTCGGGGCCAGCGACTTCGGCAGCACCTTGCGCAGCTCCGCCTCGGACGCCTTGAAGAGCTTGGCGTCCTTGCCGAACTGCGCAGCGGCCACCGCCGCTTCATTGCCGCCCTGCGAGAACAGGTTCACGTCCTTCGCGATGCGCTGCGAGAGCATGCCCTGGCGGGAGGCAAGGTAGAGGTGCTGCTGTTTCATGCCTGCGCTAGCACCCATTTCCACGATTTCGTCGGAGATGGCAAGTAGCAGCGGCGAAAGCTGGTTAATGGCGAGCACGTGATCGTGCATCGCGAACAGCGCCTTTTCCTGGCCGAGAATCTGGTCAACCTGCGCGCGCACCCCTTCGCCGGGCTTCGGACCCCAGAGCTTGATGACTTCCCTGAGCTGCTTGTCAGCGATTTCCGGCGGGCTCGCGGGGACGCCTTGTGCCGGGTTACCGTTCCTCAGGCCGGTCACGATCTGATCAAAACGATCGCGCGACTCCTTGAGCGTCTTGAAGGCCACCGCCTGACCAAGCACCGATTCGCGCGCGTCCTTGGCGAGGCGCTGCGAGAGCATGAGGAGCTGCGACGACTGCTCGATGTACTTGGATTCCTTCTCGGTTCGCTGCGCGTTCAGCACGAGAAAACCGACCAGGAACATGAGCGAGACCAACATGCCGATGAGCAGCACTGGCAGGCTGGTGATCACTCCCAGTGCGCCGCCCGAGAAGCTCGGCAACGCAAAGCGCCCGGACTTCTGGACGTCGACGAAATCCTCGCCGGCAATACGATCGCCCGCGAGGTCGATTATGTCCTCGGACGGTTGATCAATCAGGTTGCCTTTCTTGGCCATGACTATTTACCTCGCGCTCTTTCAGGTCCGGTGGGACCCAGTGTTAAGTTTGTTAAAAAACCCTTTCGATCAGGCCGCCACGTGCCGAAACGTCAGGCTGTCAGCCAGCGACTTCATGTCGAACACCCCCCACAACACGTTGTCCCGCAGGAACGCGCCAGTGAGGTGCGCCAGCACCGGATCATCGAGGCCACCCAAATTCTGGCGCTCGACCTCCGGGTCAAAGTGGCGCAATCCCAGCACCTCGTTGACCAGCAACGCGGCGTGCAACCCCGGCATGTTCATCACCAGCAACCGCGCACGGTCATCGACGAACACCGACGGTTTGCCAAAATACTCCGGCAGATCCACGATCGTGATCAGGTTGCCGCGCACATTCGCGACACCCTTTACCCACGACTTTACCCCTGGCACCAGCGTCGACTGTGGCGCCGGCAACACTTCAAGCACCTGATCGAGCGGCGCGACCAACATCATGTCGGCCAACCGAAACGCCACGCCCGACCACAGTACCGCCGCCTCCACTTCCTGCGGTAACGCGGGGGCCTGGGCCACGCTCTCCTGCTGCATGCTGCGCAGGAGCGCCAACGGATCCTGTCTGGCCGGCGACATCACAGACCCTTGATCTTCTCCATGAGCGCTTTTTCAGTGACCGGTTTGACGATGTAATCCTTCGCGCCCTGGCGAAGGCCCCAGGCCTTGTCCGTTTCCTGACCCTTGGTCGAACAGATAATCACCGGGATCCCGGACGTGTCGGGGTCCTTTGAAATAGCGCGCGTCGCCTCGAAGCCACTCATTCCCGGCATCACGATATCCATCAGAATGAGATCGGGCTTGGCCTGCTTGGCCTTGGTAATGCCGTCCTCACCTGTGGTCGCGGTGCTCACAGTGAAGCCGTTCTTCTTGAGGATCTCCACAAGGAGATGCTGATCCGTGGGAGAGTCGTCCACCACCAGCACGTTCTTAATCGCCATGTGCCTGCTCCGTTTCCGTGTGTACTGTGTTCTGAAGGTTGTTGGTGCCGCGCAGCGCGCGGTTAGTGCACATACTTATTGATGACGTCGATCAGCTCTTCCTGAGTGAAGGGCTTGTTCACGTGCTCCTCCGATCCAGCGATGCGGCCCCGCGCCCTGTCGAACAGTCCGTCCTTGCTGGACAGCATGATGACCGGCGTCTCCCGGAATTTCTTGTTGGCCTTGATCAGTTGACAGGTCTGGTAACCGTCCAGCCGCGGCATCATGATGTCGACGAATATGATGTCGGGGTGATTGTCGGTTATCAGCGACATCGCCTCGAATCCGTCGGCCGCGGTGAATACCTCGTAGCCGGCCTTCTTAAGCAAGGCCTCGGCGGTACGCCGTATCGTGTTGCTGTCATCAATGATCATTACTTTCACGGTCACACGCTTCCACCCCTGCCGAGTTCATCGCTCCATGCACCATTCGGAGGCCGATGGCCAGGCTGCGCGGATTCCTTTATGAGGTAATTTGTGCGAATCCATTGCTAGGATAATGATTTCGTAGCACAAATATCCCTTAAAATCCAACGTCTAGCATGGCCGGAGCCACTGCTTCCAACACTATAGTCCATCGGCTCACGGCTGCGCTGTTTGCACAGAAGCCACCCCGGCGGGCGTAATCATGACCCGCAGTGGCCAGAAATCGGGGAATTTCATTGCATTAAACATGCCAAAGGCCATGCGACTAAACGAGTTACAGAGCAAATGCGCTAACATGGATCTAGTCCGATGAGCCTCATGGATTCACCAGCAACTTTTGGTCCAGGTTCGGTGGTGCCGCACCTGACCACGGCACTTACCGGGCCCCTTCTTGAACTGGAAGCACATCTCCTTGCCCAGCAGCCTGCCATTGAGCAGTGGTTCCGGGCGTGCTGGCAGGAAACCCCCGCACCATTCTATTGCTCGGTCGATCTGCGCAATGCTGGATTCAAGCTGGCGCCCGTCGATACCAACCTCTTTCCGGCGGGATTCAATAATCTCAACCCGGCCTTCCGGCCACTCAGCGTCCAGGCGATCCAGGCTGCGGTCGAACGCGTCTGCCCGGTGGCACGTGGCGCGGTACTGGTGCCCGAGAACCATACCCGCAACGTTCACTACTTCGAGAGTCTCGCTTCGTTTATCGAGATGCTGGAGCTAGCTGGCATCAAGGTGCGGATTGGCTCTCTGCTTCCTGACCTCAGGGAACCCCGCGATGTCGAACTGCCGTCCGGGCGCAGCGTGCGGCTCGAACCACTCTTACGCTCGGGCAACAAGGTGGGCGTCGGCGACTTCGAGCCCTGTATGGTGCTGCTCAATAACGACATGTCCGCCGGCCGGCCCCCCATACTCGAGGGTCTTGCCCAGCCCGTGGTGCCGCCGCTGGCGCTCGGATGGTCACAGCGGCGCAAGTCCCACCACTTTGCGCATTACCAGGCCGTCGCGGCCGAGTTTGCGACGCTGATCGATATTGACCCGTGGTTCATCGACCCGATGTTTCGCAGGTGCGGCGAGATAAACTTCCAGACGCGCGACGGCGAGGAATGCCTCGCCGCAAACGTGGAGGCGATCCTCAAGTCAGTGCGCGAGAAGTATCGCCAGTATGGCGTGGACAAACCGCCGTTCGCCATCGTGAAGGCCGATGCCGGCACTTACGGCATGGCGATCATGACCGCAAAGAGCCCGGATGACGTGCGTGAACTGAATCGCAAGCAACGCACCCGCATGGCGCATATCAAGGAAGGTCAGGACGTTACCGACGTGCTGGTCCAGGAAGGCGTTTATACCTTTGAAACCTGGAGCGCCACGGAGGCGCTTGCCGCCGGCGTAGGGAATAGTGGAGCCAATGCAATGCAGGGAGCTGTTGCCGAACCCGTCGTCTATATGATTGACCACTACGTGGTCGGAGGTTTCTATCGCGTGCACACGCAGCGCGGCCCCGACGAAAATCTGAACAGCCCGGGGATGCATTTTCAGCCGCTCGCGTTTGTCGAGCCGTGCAGCTACCCCGATCCGTCTGGCCAGCCGGACGCGCCACCGAACCGCTTCTATGCCTACGGGGTGATCGCACGCCTCGCGCTGCTCGCTGCCGCGCGTGAGTTCAAGGAGGCGGGCGCTCTCGCACGGGCCGCGGCATGAGTCCCTTGGAGCGACTGCGTCCCACACACGGTCTGGCTGCGGGTTACTTCGGATTGGCGCCATAAGATATGGGACATCCCGGTTCTTTCTTCCACGCGCCGGCCGCAAGCGCCCGCCACCCCTTCATCATGCTGGCGCAAGTCGCGCCGCGGGACCGTTTTGGCGTTAGCCTCGCGGGCTCCACGCTCCTGCACGTAGTGTTGATACTTGGCCTTGGGTTCGTGCTACCCCATCTGCGCGCGCTTGATGGCCTGCCCACGCTGGAAATCACTCTTGTCCAGACATCGAGTGATGCCGCACCAAAGGATCCGGAGTTCCTTGCCCAAGCAAACCAGGACGGCGGCGGCGACAGCGAACGTCCCGACATCGCGCGCAGTCCGTTCCCGGTGCGTGAGATCACCGATCGGCCCACCGACACGCTCTCGATCCTGTCGATACCGCAGGCGCCGGTGGTGGGAAGCCGGGAAAAGACCGAGCTCATGACCGACCGGGATCCGCGCAAGGTTCGACCTGACCCGACGCGCCGGCAACAGAAAGAAGCACGCATGGAGCCCCTTAATCCCGGCCTCATCGAGCGAAGCGCCGCACAAGAGGAGCGCGCGCGACTCAACGCCGAAATCGCGCGCAGCGTTCAGGAACTGCAGAAACGTCCGCGGCGCAAGTATCTGAACGCCCGCACCCAGGAGTACAAGTACGCTGCCTACCTCGACGCCTGGCGCGCCAAGGTCGAACGCATCGGCAATCTCAACTACCCGGAGGAAGCCCGGCGCCGGCAGCTCACAGGCAGCCTGGTGCTGGACGTTTCGCTCAATCCGGACGGGACCGTCAACGCCGTGTCCGTGCGCCGGTCCTCCGGCCACAAGCTGCTCGACGATGCCGCAGTGCGAATCGTCGAGCTGGCCGCTCCCTTTGCACCGCTGCCGCCGCAGCTACGCGCAGACATCGATATTCTCCACATTACCCGTACCTGGAAGTTCAACGAAACACTCACCAGCGACTGAGTAGCGCCGCGACTTGTCCGGCCGGTTTGCCTGCCGGATACTGTACGGGCATGACTCAAATCGCCTCGCTAGCCAATCACTTCCTGATCGCGATGCCACGGCTCGCCGATCCCAACTTCACGCGCACCGTTACACTGTTGTGCGACCACTCGGCCGAGGGAGCAATGGGACTGGTAATCAACCGCCCAACCGACCTTAAGCTGCGCGATGTCTACGAGCAACTGGAGATCTCCCCCGCTGGGCCCGAAGCAGAGCAGTCGGTGTATCTCGGCGGTCCGGTGCAGAACAATCGCGGATTCGTGCTGCATGAGCCGCTCGGACACTGGGAAGCCACACTGCCGGTGACAGACACGCTGGGCGTCTCGACTTCGCGCGACATTCTCGATGCCATCGCCCGTCACGAAGGCCCGGATCACTACCTTATTGCGCTTGGCTACGCCGGTTGGGGGCCTGGCCAGCTGGAGCGTGAACTCGCTGATAATGCCTGGCTGTCCGTTCCTGCATCACGCGAGATCATCTTCCATTTGCCGGTCGAGGAGCGCTGGCGCGCGGCCGCGACCCTGGTTGGTGTCGACCTCACCACCCTCTCCGGCGAGACTGGCCACGCATGAGCGTTGTGACGGCGCATGCCTGATCGCGCGGCGGCCGGACGCTTCCTCGGATTTGATGTCGGCGAGCGGTACCTGGGCGTTTCTGTCGGCAGCCGGCACACCCGGCTCGCCGAGCCGCTGACTACGCTGCACGTGGCGCGCCAGTCCCCGGACTGGCAGGTGCTGGACCGACTGGTTAAGGAGTGGAAACCCGGCGGCCTGGTGGTGGGGCTTCCGCTCAACATGGACGGAAGCGCCAACCGCATGACCCGCATAGCGCGCGCCTTTGGCGAACGCCTTGGCGAGCGGTACAATCTACCCGTGCACATGGTGGATGAACGCCTGTCGACACGTGCCGCGGTTGATAGCCTGATTGAGGCCGGCGTTCCCGTGAGGCGGCATCGCCAGAAGGTGGACCGTCTTGCAGCACAGACCATCTTGCAGGCCTTCCTAAATGAACTGCCGGGAGACGCGCAATGAGCGACGCACCTGATGTCGCACAGGCCTTGGCGCGCATGGCCGAGCAGCTTCGCCCACTACTCGATCGCCGTCCGCTGATGATCGGCATTCACACGGGTGGTGCCTGGGTCGCGAACCGCCTGCACGGGCTTCTTGGGCTCACCGATCCGCTCGGGACGCTTGATATCTCCTTCTATCGGGATGACTTCACGCGCATCGGCATGAACCCGCAGGTCCGCGCGTCGCACCTGCCAGTGAGTGTGGAGGATCGCCATGTAATCCTGGTGGATGACGTGCTGCACACCGGGAGAACCATCCGTGCGGCACTGAACGAGATTTTCGACTATGGCAGGCCGGCGTCCGTCACGCTTGCAGTACTGGTGGATCGCGAAGGACGGGAGTTGCCGATCAGCGCCCAAGTCGTCGGCTTGCCGATGAAACTCGCGTCCGGACAACATGTGAAACTCGCCGGTCCCGATTCGCTGGCGCTCACCTTGCAGGAGGCAGGGGGATGACGGGAAACCTCCAGTTCGACAGTCAGGGGCGCCTGCGGCATTTTCTGACTATCGACGGGCTTTCCCGGGAAACCATCCATCAGATCTTCGATATCGCCGAGTCGTTCATCTCGGTGGGCGAGCGTGAAATCAAGAAGGTGCCGCTGCTGCGCGGCAAGACGGTCGTCAATCTGTTTTTCGAGTCGAGCACGCGCACGCGAACCACCTTCGAAATCGCCGCCAAGCGTCTGTCGGCGGATGTGATCAATCTCGCCGTCTCGGCGTCCAGCACCAGCAAGGGCGAAACGCTGCTCGATACGGTGCGCAACCTAGAAGCCATGCACACCGATCTGTTCGTTGTGCGCCACAACCAGAGCGGCACGGCCTATCTCATCGCCGAGCATGTACCGCCGCACGTGCGCATCATTAACGCTGGTGATGGTGCACACGCTCATCCCACGCAGGCCATGCTGGACACCTTCACTATCCGTCGGCACAAAGGCAGCTTCGAACATCTCAAGGTTGCCATCGTCGGCGACCTCATGCACTCGCGCGTGGCGCGATCGCTGATCCGGGCGCTTAATACGCTCGGCACGTCGGAGGTGCGCGTCATTGCACCTCTCACCCTGCTGCCAACCGGGCACGAGTCCCTCGGCATAAAGGCTTACACCGACATGCGCGAAGGCCTGGAGGGCGTGGACGTCATCGTTATGCTGCGACTGCAACGCGAGCGCATGCGTGGGGCACACATCCCGAGTGAGCAGGAGTACTTTAACCTGTACGGTCTTACGCTCGACAAGCTCGCATGCGCAAAGCCCGACGCCATTGTCATGCACCCTGGGCCAATGAACCGCGGTCTCGAAATCGATTCAGCGGTGGCTGACGGCTTGCAATCGGTGATCCTGCCGCAAGTCACCAATGGCATTGCGGTTCGAATGGCCATCATGTCACTTATCATGGGTGGCAGCTCTGAAAGCGGGAGGCCCGCATGAGCCTCGTCATCCGTGGCGGCCGCCTGATTGATCCCACCAATCAGATCGATGCCAGGACGGACGTATTTGTCGACGCCGAGGGGTTCGTGGCCGGTATCGGAAAGGCGCCGGAAGGCTTTCGGATCGAGCGCACTATCGATGCCACGGGGCTGGTTGTCTGCCCCGGACTGGTCGATCTGCGCGCGCGACCGCGCGAACCCGGACTGGAGTACAAGGCGACGATCGAGTCGGAAACCCGCGCTGCGGTAGCCGCCGGGATTACCACGCTGTGCTGTCCTCCCGACACCGATCCCGTGATCGACACGCCCGCCATGGCACAGATGATCCAGCACCGTGCATGGCGATTCGGATTGGCCTTCATCCATCCGATCGGCGCGCTCACCCGCGGACTCGAGGGTACCCAACTGACCGATATGGTCGCACTCGACGACGCGGGTTGCGTTGGTCTCACCAACGCGATGGCGCCAATTACCGACACCCTGATCATGCGCCGCGCCATGGAGTACGCCGCGAGTTTTGATCTGACGGTGTTCCTGCACTCGGAAGATCCGTGGTTGCGCGCCAACGGCTGCGCGCACGAGGGCGAGGTGAGTGCCCGGCTCGGACTGCGCGGAATTCCGGAAGCGGCCGAAACTGTCGGGGTCGCGCGCGATCTCGCGCTGATTGAGCAAACCGGCGTACGCGCGCACTTCTGCGCCTTGTCGAGCGCGCGCGCCGTGACAATGGTGGCGGAGGCGCAGGCCCGCGGTCTTCCAGTCACCGCGGACGTTACCGCGCATCACCTTCATCTTACGGAAGACGATATTGGTTTCTTCAACACCCAGTGCCATGTACTGCCGCCGTTGCGCGCAGAAGAGGACCGAGACGGCCTGCGCGAGGCCCTGAAGCACGGCACGATCGCCGCGATCTGCTCGGATCACCAGCCGCATGAACCGGACGCCAAGCTCGCGCCTTTTGCCGAGGCCGCTCCGGGCATCTCGGCCCTGGAAACGCTGTTGCCGCTTACGCTCAAGCTTGTCGAGCAAAATGTAATGACGTTACCGGAGGCGCTCGCAGCACTGACCAGCAAACCGGCGGAAATCATCGGTACCGATGCCGGCCATCTCGGCGTCGGAGCGACCGCCGATATCTGCATTTTTGATCCCGATGCGCGCTGGACACTCTCCAGCGCACAAATGGTCTCGCGCGGACACAACACTCCATTCGATGGTTGGGAATTCCAGGGACGGGTTACGCACACGCTGGTCGGGGGGCGCGTGGTCTTCGGGCCCACGCCGGGCCAGGCCTAGAAAAACCAAGGCCCCGAGCGGGGCCTTGGTTTTTCTTCGTCATCGATCGTCCGACGGTCGACTACTTGTAGGTAATATTGCGCATTGACTCGCCGAGCTCGCGGCTCTTGGAGTCCTTGCCTTCGAGCTTGATGCGCAGCCGCAAGTCATTGACCGAGTCGGCATTGCGCAGCGCATCGTCGTAGGTAATCAGGTCGGCCTCATAAAGGTTGTAGAGCGACTGATCAAAAGTCTGCATGCCCGCCTCGGAGCTCTTGGCCATGATTTCCTTTATGCCCGGCACATTGCCTTCCATGATCAGATCCGCAATAAGCGGCGAGTTGATCATCACTTCCACGGCCGGCACACGCCCCTTGCCTCCCTTCATCGGAATGAGGCGCTGCGAAATGATTGCCCTCAGGTTGAGCGACAGGTCCATCAACAGCTGCTGGCGCTTCTCGTCCGGGAAAAAGTTGATAATACGATCGAGCGCCTGGTTGGCACTATTGGCGTGCAGGGTCGAGAGACACATGTGACCGGTTTCGGCGAACTGGATCGCGTAGTCCATCGTTTCGCGGGCACGAATCTCGCCAATCAGAATCACATCCGGCGCCTGACGCAGGGTATTCTTCAGCGCGATTTCGAAATTTTCGGTATCCACACCGACTTCGCGGTGCGAGATGATGCAATTCTTGTGTTCATGCACATATTCGACCGGATCCTCGATCGTAATGATGTGTCCGTAGGAATACTCATTGCGGTAACCAATCATCGCCGCCAGCGAAGTCGACTTACCGCTACCGGTACCGCCTACAAACAGGATCAGACCACGTTTTGTGAGCGCCAGATCGGCCAGCACCTTGGGCAGATGCAGGTCGTCGAAGCGCGGAATCTCGGTGTTGATGGTACGCAGCACCATGCCGACGCGCTGCTGCTGCATGAAGACATTGACACGATAACGGCCAATCTCCTGCGGAGCGATGGCAAAGTTGCACTCGTTGTGCGCCTCGAATTGCCGACGCTGTTCCTCGTTCATAATCCCGAAGGCAAAGGCGCGCGACTGTTCCGGCGTCAATGCCTGTTTCGTCACCGGCATAATGCGGCCGTCGACCTTGATGGCGGGCGGCACCCCAGCCGTGATGAACAGGTCGGAGGCCTTCTTGTGCTTCATTAACTTCAGAAGATCGATGAAGTTCATTTAGCGCTTCGCTCCGGCCGCGGCGGCACCAGCCGCAGGCGCGTTAAACATGTCCTTGTTCTGGGCGTAGGTGCGGGCCTCATCGACGTGCACCTGCCGGGTGCGCACCATCTCAATCAGGCACTGATCGAGCGTCTGCATGCCGAGCGCCTGACCAGTCTGGATAGCCGAATACATCTGCGCGACCTTGTTCTCGCGGATCAGATTTCGGATCGCCGGCGTGCCGATCATAATTTCATGCGCGGCACAGCGCCCGCCGCCGGTCTTCTTCAGCAGCGACTGTGCGATCACTGCGCGCAGCGACTCCGAAAGCATCGCCCGGGTCATGTCCTTCTCGGCCGCGGGGAACACGTCGATGATGCGGTCGATGGTCTTCGCCGCCGAGGACGTGTGCAGCGTGCCAAACACGAGGTGACCGGTCTCGGCCGCGGTCAGCGCCAGGCGGATGGTCTCAAGATCGCGCATTTCGCCGACCAGAATCACGTCGGGATCCTCGCGCAGCGCGCTTCGCAATGCGTTGTTGAAGCCGAGCGTGTCCTTTCCGACTTCGCGCTGATTGATGAGACAGTTCTTGCTGGTGTGCACAAACTCGATCGGGTCCTCGACCGTAAGGATGTGCTCGTGGCGCGACTCGTTGATGTAGTTGATCATGGCCGCGAGTGTGGTGGACTTTCCGGAGCCGGTCGGCCCGGTCACCAGCACGATGCCGCGGGGCTGGTCGGAGATCTTCTTGAACACGTCCGGGGCATTCAGCTGCTCAAGCGTGAGAACCTTCGAAGGAATGGCGCGGAACACCGCCCCTGGGCCGCGAAGTTGGTTGAACGCATTGACGCGGAAACGGCAAATATTCGGCAGCTCGAAGGAGAAGTCCGTCTCGAGGAACTCCTCGTAATCCTTCTGCTGCTTGTCAGTCATGATGTCGTAGATCATGTTGTGGACGGTACGATCGTCCAGCGGATCCACGTTAATGCGCTTGATGTCGCCGTCCACGCGAATGAGTGGCGGCAGACCCGATGACAGATGCAAGTCGGAGGCGTTCTGTTTGTAGGCAAACGCCAGCAGTTCCGCGATATCCATGAAACGCTCCGGAAATGGCCGGGTATAGTTGGAGAAAAATTTCTCGGGCTGAAACTAGACTTTAGTATATGCGCCGGGTCCCCGCTCTCAAGGCGATTTCCGGCAATTTTCCCCCGCTCCCGCATGCCGCGACCCCCTGTTACACTGGCGACCCTTATGAGAACGGGCTCCTCCCAGCCGCTGATCGGCTTCATTGGCGCCGGCAACATGGCGCGCGCCCTGGCCGGCGGCCTGATCCAGAACGGCTGGCAGAAATCCCGGTTGCTGCTGGCCGATCCGGATGCAAACCAACGCCACGGGGCCGAAAAGGCCCTGGGGGTGGCGACGCACGCGGACAACGCGAGTGTTGCGGCGGTAGCCGACATCCTCGTGCTGGCGGTAAAGCCGCAAGCACTGGCCGAAGTATCGCGGAGCATCCGAGCCGCCGTACAGCCCAAACGACCGCTGGTAATCTCGGTCGCGGCTGGTGTGCGTCTCGCAGACCTTGCACGCTGGCTCGGCGCCGAACTGCCGATCGTGCGCGTCATGCCGAACACCGCGGCCCTGGTCGGTAGCGGCGCCTCCGGCATGCATGCGAATGCGCTCGTCACGGAAGACCAGCGCAACGAGGCCGAATCGATCTTGCGCGCGGTCGGCGTAGCGATCTGGGTCGACAACGAGTCGCTGATGGACGTGGTGACTGCGGTCTCGGGCAGCGGACCGGCCTATTTCTTCCTCGCCATGGAAGCGCTCGAGAGCGCGGCCATCGACGCCGGCTTGCCGGCACCGCAAGCGCGGCTGCTCGCGCTGGAAACCGCCTACGGCGCAGCCAAGATGGCGCTTGAGGGAAACGAGGAGCCGGCGATGTTGCGCCGGCGCGTGACTTCGCCCGGTGGCACCACTGAGCAGGCGGTGCGAGTGCTGGAAGAGCGCGGCATTCGTACTATGTTCCGCGACGCGGTACGTGCGGCTATTCAGCGTGCCGATGAACTTGCCCGGCTGTTCGGAAAGAACGCATGAGCTTCTTCACGCAGGCGCTCGTTTTTCTTGTTCAGGTGGCCTTTGGGTTCTACGTCCTGACCCTCATGCTGCGTTTCCTGTTCCAGGTCGTTCGCGCGGATTTCTACAATCCGTTTTCACAGTTCGTCGTGGCACTTACCAATCCTCTTCTGAAGCCGCTGCGGCGCCTAATTCCAGGGTTTCTCGGCATCGATTGGGCATCCGTGCTGCTGCTGTACGCCTTCCAGATGCTGGAGCTGTATATCGTCGGAATGCTGAGCAACCTCGGCACGCTGTCACCCTTTCTACTGTTCGTGGTCGCCAGCGTGGATCTTGTAAAACTCGCGCTCTATGTCTTTCTTTTCGCCATCATCATCCGTGCGGTGCTGTCATGGGTTAATCCGTACGGGCTGCGCGGCAATCCAGCCGGTGCGGTACTGATTTCACTCACCGAGCCATTGCTCGCTCCGGCGCGAAGGCTGATCCCGACACTGAGCGGGTTCGATCTCTCGCCCATTGTGGCGCTCGTGGTCATCCAGCTCCTCATCATGGCGGTCGATCACCTGACGCCCCAGCTCTATCGGCTGGCCTTGGGCCTGTAAAGTGCCGGCGTGGTGCCGTCGCGACGGACCGGACCTCGTCCTGATCGTCCACCTACAACCGCGCGCCAGCCACGACGAACTGGCCGGGATCGCAGGGGAGGCCCTGAAGATTCGAATTGCCGCCCCGCCCGTGGATGGCAAAGCCAACGACCGCCTGATCATCTTTTTGGCCCGTGTATTCGACGTACCGCGTTCGATGGTGCGACTCGAACATGGGGCCAGCGGGCGACACAAGCGTGTTCGCGTTCGGTCGCCCCGACGCCTGCCACCCGGATTCGACTGGCCTTAAGCGGTCGGCGGATTGGCGGTCATTGCATGCCCGCCGCGCTGGGCTAGATTTTTATCAAGGTATACGCGGATTCTCGCGCACCGCCTGCGATTTTTCGCCAGCGGCCGCGGGGTGTTTGCGTGCACGGAGAAGTGGCGCGCCACCAGTGACCTCATGAGTCGTTCACAGACAAGAATCGAAACGGATCTGCTCGAGAGCGGCCCATTGGGGCAACGCATCGATGCGCTGAAGAACTGGCGCGATGAGCTGATTGGACTGGTTGACGAGTACCACGGCTGGCTGGAAAAACAGAACCTCGCGAGCGGCGAGGAAGACCTCAAGCTCTATGAGCTTGTCGAGAAACTGCGCTCGGACACGCTTACGGTCGCGATGGTCGCCGAGTTTTCGCGCGGCAAGACCGAGCTCATCAACGCGATCTTCTTTGCCAACCACAAGCAGCGACTGCTGCCCTCGGAGGCGGGCCGCACCACGATGTGCCCGACCGAGATCGGCTACGACGACAAGTTCCCGCCCTGCATCAAGCTGCTACCAATCGAATCGCGCAAGCAGTCGGTGAGTATCGCCGAGCTTAAACGCGCACCGACCAACTGGACGGTGCTGCCGCTCGAGGTCGGCTCTCCGGAAAAATTGGCCGAGGCCTTCAAGGAGATGGTCAAGACCAAGACGGTCGGCGTGCGCGATGCCGAGGCGCTTGGGCTATACGACGCGCGAACCAGCGGCGGCGGACCCACGCTCACATCCGAAGGTCGCGTCGAGATTCCGGTGTGGCGGCACGCGATCATCAATTACCCGCATCCGCTGCTCAAGCAGGGGGTGGTGATTCTCGACACCCCGGGACTCAACTCCCTTGGCACCGAGCCCGAGCTAACCCTCGGCATGCTGCCCAACGCACATGCAGTGCTGTTTGTGCTGGCAGCCGACACCGGCGTGACTAAGTCGGATCTCGAGGTCTGGAACAATCACGTCTGCGTGGCAACCGGCGCTCGGCCCACTGGGCGCTTCGCCGTACTCAACAAAATCGACGCGCTCTGGGATGAGCTGCGCGCCGAGGGAAGCTACGAGACCAGCCTTGTCCGCCAGGTCGATGAGACTGCCCGGGCACTGGGCATTCCGCGTGAGCAGGTATATGCGGTTTCGGCACAGAAGGGTCTGGTCGCAAAGGTCAAGGGCGACATGGCGCTGCTCGCGCGCAGCGGGCTGGCGAAGCTCGAAGGCGCCATCGGCGAGCATCTGGTCGGAGTCAAACAACAGCTGCTTCGCGAGAAGGTGAGCCGCGAGGTGGGTTCCCTGATCGAGTCCACCGGCGGCATGATCGACGCGCGCCGACTGGCCCTCGACAACCAGCTCAAGGAATCGCGCGCGCTGTCCGGCAAGAGTCACGAGGCCATCCAGCAAATGCTCACACGCATGCGTGAGGAGAAGCTCGCCTACGACAAGACGCTGCAGAGCCGCTGCAGAGCTTCCAGGCAACACGCACGGTCCTGAATGACCAGATCAAGATCCTGCTCGAATACTTGAGCATCGCCGCCTTTGACGGACTGATGAATGAAGCGCGTGAAAAAATGAAGGACTCGTGGACCACCCACGGGCTGCGGGTTGGCATGAAGACGCTGTTTGATGGCGTATTGGCCGCCATGGAACGCGCCAACAAGCAGAGCCAGCAGATCCGCAACCTGATACAGGCGGTCTATACCAAATTCCACACCGATCATGGACTGCCCAAGACCAAGCCCGCCAATTTCTCGCTGCTTGCCTACCGCAGCCAGTTGCAGAAGCTCTACGAGGAAGCGGAGGCGTTCCGCAACAGCCCGGTCATGGTCATGACCGAAGCGCATTTCGTTACCAAGAAGTTCTTTATCACCCTGGTGTCACGCGTGCGCGAGGTGTTCAACGAATGCAATGCGATGTCGCACACCTGGTCGAAGGCAGTGATGGCGCCGATTCATGCCCAGGTGCGCGAACACAAGCAGATGCTCGACCAGCGGGTCGAGACCGTGAAGAAGGTGCACGACAATCTCGAGAGTCTCGGTAGCCGCCTTGCCGATCTGGAACGCCAGCTCGCCGATCTCGCGCGGCAGCGTCAGGTGATCGACAAGATGCTGGCGAAGCTGGCCGCGCCTTCCCCGCGCCATTCCTGACTACAGCGGTTTTCCGGGCACGACGTTGAACGCGCCATGCAGCGCGCCACGCTGCCGGGGACTCTCGATCTCGCTCATCGTTGCAATGAGACTTGATGCCACCGGCGCAGTCATCGCCGAGTGACCCGCACGTATGCGGGTCGCGGCGACATCCAGCCGACTGTTCAGCGCATAGATCGCGGTCTCGCCCGTGATTGTTCCGCCGGTCATCACGATGGTCGCATTGTGCGCATGCAGCCCGATCTCACCGCCGCCAATCTGGCTCTGGTCAATCGTGATTGCGGAGTCGAACACGCGCAACATTCCAATTCGGGCATTGCGGATCTGGGCCCCGTCACACTGGCGCAGAATGAGCTCCTCGTATTCGCCCTCGAACACCTGATTGTGCTTGCCCTGGCAACGCACATTCCCATGCCGGCGCATCGGCGTCGCAGCCGGCGCGGGAACCGGCTCGCCGTTCAGAAACGGCTCGAGCGTGCTACGAAAAGCCTGGGGATTCTCGATCATTGGCACATGACCCGCACTCGCAATAACCGCAAGCTGCGCGCCGGGGATGGTCGTCGCCAGGAACCGGCCGGTGCGTGGCGGGGCGAGCGTGTCGTTCGCGCCCCAGATGACCAGCGTCGGGACTTTAAGACTCGGTAACACGTTGGAAAAATCCTCGAGCACGATTCCATAGCCGGCAATTGCGAGCGGATTGCCGCCGAGCACCTTGGTGCGCAACTGGGGGCTGGCATGCACAATTTCGGGATCGAGATTGAACTGCTCGAGGCGCGTCACGAGCTGTTGCGCAATGCCGTTTGCCTTGCCCTGGGTGTTCACCACCGGCGGAACGTAGTCACGCGTGTAGTTCGAGAGCAGGTGTGTCAGAAACTGGCTTGAAAACGACGCGCGATGCACGATGCCCGGGGTATCGACCAGCACCAGCTTCTCGATTCCGGCAGGGAAGGTTGCCGCGTAGCGCAGCGCAATCACTCCACCCATCGAGTGTCCCAGCAACACGAACGGGCGCTGGCCGACATACTTGTCGACCACGTACTTTACGAACATTGCGTAGCCGGTTGGGGCATAGGCGAGGTTCGCCTTGGTCGCGCGCGCAAAACCCGGCAGCTCGAACGTGACTACGTGGTAGTGCTCCCGCAGCCATGGCACGATGGTGTAGAAACTGCTCGCCCCCTCATCGCCGAGCCCGTGCACCAGCACGATCGAGCGTGACTTGTCGCGCCCGGTCTCATATACATAGGTCTCGGACTGATAGACCGGTTCGCGGATCCGATGCACCTGCATGCCAGGGATGCCCTGGCCCACGCCATCGGGCGGCGCAGCCGCCGCGGGGCTCGCCAGCCACGCGCTCGCGATCCCCGCAGCGAACAGCAGTGATCTAGCTGTCATGCACGCAGTCTAGTAATTGAGCGGACACTCACACAAGCGCAGCCGCGCGTGCTGGCCCGACCGAAGGCAGTGCTATACTCGCGCGAACTACCGAGTCGCCCGCGCGTGCAACCGCATTCGAGCCTGCTCCGCTCCAAGCTGTTCTGGGTTGGCATCCTCTATTTTGCGCAGGGCTTTCCCTTCGGCGTCTTCTACGACGTGCTGCCGGTGTATTTTCGCCAGCTCGGTGTAGATCTGCGCGAGATTGGCTTCCTTTCACTGTTAGGCCTCGCCTGGACGGTCAAGTTCCTCTGGGCGCCTGCGGTCGATCACTATCGCCACCATCGTCGCTGGATGTTTGGTGTCGATCTCGCGATGGGCGGCTGCCTGCTGTTCCTGGCCGCGCAATCCGGTTTTGGCCCGCCGGTATGGATCGCGATTGCGCTGCTCACGTTTCTCTCCGCCACCAATGACATTGCGATCGATGGTTACACCATCGAAATGTTTGATCGCCAGGAGCTGGGAATCGCCAACGGCGTGCGCATCGGTTTTGCGCGTGTTGGCATTCTGGCAGCCGGAGCCGTACTGATACTGAGCGATCTGCTCACCTGGCCGGGCGCATTCGTGGCCGCCGCCGTGTTAATCGCCGCGCTCGGCGTGGTCTGCCTCTATGCACCGAAAGAACAGCCGGGTGGCATTCGCAAGCCGCTCACGCTCGGGCGCGAGCTGCGCGGCATCCTGCACGACCCGCGCGCCCTTGGGCTTGTCATCGTGCTTGGGCTCGGAACGCTGTGGCTGATCGACCGCGCTGTGAAGCTCGCACTGCGCATCGATCATCTGTGGGAATACGCGTTCGCTGTTGCGGCCACCCTCTACGTGCTGGGCTGGCTGGCGGGACGGCGCGCGCGCGGCGCCGCACCTGCCGCCAGGCTCACCGAGGGACCGATGTTCGGGGCGCTCATGGAGATGCTCGCACGCCCCTACATGCTGCCGATCATCCTGTTCGTCCTGACCTTCAAGCTCGGCGACGCCGCGATGGGATTTATGGTGAAGCCATTCTGGGTCGACGCCGGCTTCACGGCGACTCAGATTGGCCTGGTGTCGGTCAACATCGGGCTCATTCTGTCCATTGCCGGCGGGCTCGCCGGCGGCTGGTTCACCGACCGCGTTGGCATCTTCAAGGCGCTATGGATCCTGGGCCTGTTTCAGGCAGCCTCGAACCTTGGCTATGTTGCCGCAGCCTCTCTTATTCCACCGGCCGGCGCCGGCGCCGCGCTCACCAGCGAGCACGTGGTGCTGATGTACAGCGCCAGCGCGCTGGAGTCGTTCACCGGTGGGCTTGGCACGGCCGCTTTCCTGGCGTTTCTCATGGCGATCGTCGACAAGAAGCATTCAGCGACCGAGTATGCGCTGCTTTCCTCGCTCTTTGCCCTCACCCGGCACCTCGCCGGTTACGCGTCAGGCTTCGGCGCCCACTACATGGGCTACGCGCCCTACTTTCTGCTTACGTTCTTCCTTTCGTTTCCCGCCTACCTGCTCCTGCCCTGGGTGAGCCGAATGCTCGTCACTACGGACCCGTCTCGCGCGCGCTAGCGCTCGAAAGGCGAGAGCCGCCCGCATGGCAGCCCTGCTTGCTTCCACGCCAGTCCAAACCGCTAGAGCTCACGCAGCACGCTGAGCGGGCTGCGACTGACGACACGGCGAGTGCCAACATAGCCCGCGAACCCGATCAGCAGCATGCCGGCCAATGGCACGATCAGCCATACCAGCCACTTGAAGTGGTATTCGAGCTCGAAGAGCCGCGCATACACGAGATAAGCGATGGCCTCGGTCGCGCCCGCCGCCAGGAGACCGGCCAGCAGCCCAAGCGCCGCAAACTCCGCGACCTGGGCGCTGCGCAACTGCCGGCGCGACGCGCCCAGCGCGCGCATCAGGGCACCTTCATAGTAGCGCTCGTCGAGACTCGCCTGCAGGGCTGCGTACAACACAGCGAGCCCGGCCGCCAGCACGAATACCAGCACGAATTCGACTGCCAGTGTCACTTGCGCGAGGATGGTGCGTACCTGCTTCAGCACCAGATCGAGTTCTAGCACGGTAACCGCGGGGAAGCTGCGCACCAGCTCGGTGAGCTGCGGCTTTTGCGCCGGCGTGAGATGAAAGCTCGTGAGGTAGGTGGCGGCGTAATCATCGAGCGTCCCGGGCGAAAAGATCATATAGAAGTTGGGATGGAACGAGTCCCACTGCACAGAGCGAATGCTCGCCACCCGCGCCTCGAGCGTCGCGCCACCCATGGAAAAGGTGAGCCGGGCGCCCTCGCCAATACCAAGCTTCTTCGCCAGCTTCTCCTCCACCGACACCATCCCGGCCGGCGTCTGGCGAGTGAACCACGCTCCGCTCACGATCTTGTTGTCGGAGGGCAGTTCGGCGGCCCAGGTGAGATTGAGCTCGCGCCGCAGCGCCTCGTCATTGCGGCCCTCTTCCTTGGTGACCGCCTGCGTTACCGCCACGCCGTCGATGGCCGTGAGTCGCCCACGCACCATCGGGTAGAGCGCCTGTGAGCGGATGCTGCGATCCGCGAAGAATCGCTCTATGCGCGCGACATCGTCAGAGAGAATGTTGAATGCAAAATGATTGGGTGTATCCGCGGGCAACTGCTGCTGCCAGGAGCTGAGCAAATCGGTGCGTACCAGCGCGATCAGTGCCATCGCCATGAGCGCGAAGCCGAACGCGAGGATCTGGCCGACGCTCGCCTGTGCGCGCCGCCACAGGTTGTTGAAACCAAATCGCCATGCCACCCCGACGTGACCGCGCAGGCGGCGGCTCGCATAGAGCAGGAACAGCGCGACCGCACCGAGCGCCACTGCGCCGGCCAACCCGCCAAGCAGCACCGAAGCCGTGAGACGCGCGCTGCCGGTGTAGTACCACAGCAGCGCGAGAATGGCAGTAGCGGCCGCGCCATACACCAGCCAGGCACTTGCTGGCAGCGGCACCAGTTCGCGTCGCAATACACGAAGCGGTGGCACGCGCTTCAGGCGCAGCACCGGTGGCAGGGCAAATCCCGCCAGCGTCACGAAACCAGTAATTAGCCCGACGATCGCGGCGCGCGCGCCCGGCGCCGGCAAACGCACCGGGAAGAAATCATGCATCAGGCCATAGATGGCCCACTGCCCTGCCCATCCCAGCGCGCAACCGAGCAGTCCGCCCACCAGTCCAAGCACCAGCAGCTGCGGCGCATACAGCCATACGATGTCGTGCTGGCTGGCACCGAAGGAACGCAGCAGCGCGCTCATGTCG
>LJVB01000152.1:0-6068 GCA_001304215.1 Acidithiobacillales bacterium SM1_46
GTGGGATGTTCGCCATTGCGATATGGGATCAGAAGAATCAGCGGCTGCTTCTCGCGCGCGATCGACTTGGAAAGAAGCCGCTCTACTATGCAGAGGTGGCCGACGGACTGATTTTCGGGTCTGAGCTGAAGTCCCTGCTCCTGGTCCCGGGCTTCAATCGCCAACTCTCCGAGCCGGCGCTTCGCGACTACGTAATGTTTGGCTACGTGCCGACGCCGACCTGCATTTTCGACGGTGTCAAGAAACTGCCAGCGGCGACTGCGCTGGTTTGTGAAGATGGCAGAATAACCATGCGTCGGTACTGGACGCTCGCCTACGAGCCAAAGTATTCCGATGGGGAGCAGGCGTCGAAGGAGCGGCTACGCGACATACTCGAGGAATCGGTCAAGCTCAGACTGGTGAGTGACGTGCCTTTCGGCGCGTTCCTGAGTGGGGGACTGGATTCCAGCGTAGTCGTGGCGCTGATGTCCCGGCACATGACACGCCCGGTGAAGACGTTCTCCATCGGCTTCGAGGAGCAGAAATATAGTGAGCTTACGGACGCCCGGACGGTGGCGGCGTTCGTGGGTGCGGAGCACCATGAGCTGGTGGTCAAACCCGAGGCGGTTACGCTTGCGAACCGGCTGGCGTGGTATTTCGACGAGCCGTTTGCTGATTCGTCGGCTATTCCCACCTATCTTGTAGCCCAGATGGCTGTCGAGCACGTCAAGATGGTGCTGTCCGGCGATGGCGGCGACGAGTGCTTTGCCGGATACGAACGATACCGCAAGTATGTCGCTCTCTCGCATATCAGCAAGGGTTCCCGTTTTGGATTGGGGACGGGATTGCGCATGCTCGCGGGTCTATCGGGCCGAAGACTGGGAAAGCGACTGAGTTGGTTGGCCGAGAGAATGGCGCTTCCGTTCCCCGATAACTATCTCTCGGGTGTGGCACTGGGCACGCCAGCACAGGTCCGAGAGCTTCTTTCGGGAAGTCACCTCCAAAGCGACCGCTACTCGACTGAAATCGGGCGACACTTCTCGAGCGCCCCGGCGCTGAATGACCTCGATCGCGTCATTCAGGGTGACGTGGAAACGTATCTGCTCGACGACATTCTCGTGAAGGTGGATCGGGCAACCATGGCCAACTCCCTGGAGGCGCGCGCCCCGCTGCTCGATCACGTCTTGTTTGAGTACGCTGCGCGGCTGCCTGTTTCATTGAAGATGCGGCATTTTCAGGGCAAGCATCTGTTGCGGCGTGTAGCGGCAGACCTGTTGCCGGCATCGGTGCTGCGCAAGCGCAAACAGGGCTTTGCGATTCCGCTTGCGGAGTGGTTCCGGACATCCCTGCGAACGATGCTCGGGGATCTGGTCAGTAGCCGGGCATTTTCCGAGCGCGATGTCTTCGACCGCGGCGCGGTGGAGAGAAGCCTGAGGCAGCATGTCGCAGGCGAGGCGGATCATAGCGAGCGTTTGTGGCTTGTGCTCATGTTTGAGTTGTGGGCGCGACATTTCATGGACCAGCAGCCGGGCGTTGTCCCCGGGGCGGGCTTTTAGGGCGGCACCGCCGCATTCTTCGATCTTGTAAGGATTGCGACCAGTACGCTATGTCGGGAGAACGTATCAAGCGAGCGGTAAAGGCGATTCTGCCGCGTCTGTTGGACGGTATTGGTATCTATGATCGCGCGCTCGCGTCCGCCGAACAGACGGGGGCGGCCTGGCTGGTCGTCATGTACCACCGGGTGATCAGATCGACGGATTCGGATCCGTTCCGGCTGGGTATGTGCGTTACCGAACAGCGTTTCAAGGAGCAGGTCGCGTTCTTTGCCGACCAGTTTGAGCCGATCACGGTACTGGAAGGAGTCTCACGCCTAAGGGCAGGAAAGCGGTTCCCGCGTCGTGCCGTTTCGATCACCTTCGACGACGGATATCGGGATAACGCCGAAATTGCCTGGCCGATATTGCGCCAGCGGGCCATGCCAATGTCTCTGTATGTTCCGAGCGGGATCTTCCAGTCCCACCCGCATCATTGGTGGGACCGGGTGATTCATGCCGTGTACACCACGAGCAAACGGGAGATTACACTCGCGTCGGTAGGAATGGGTGGACAGGACGCCGTTCTAAACCTTTCCGAACGTCGACGAGGGAACGCGGTCCGCCGGATTCTCGAAATGCTTTGGGGCCAGCCGATTACTGGCGCGCTGGCATCCGTTGCGGCCATCGAGGCCTGCCTGCAGCCCCCAAAACAGGGAGCAACGCTTCCGGAAACAGTTTCGATCGAACAGCTCAAGAAGCTTTCACAGGAGGGCGTGGAAATAGGCGCCCACAGCGTTACGCATCCCAACATGCGTCTCCTTTCTGATGATGAGGTTGCACGCGAGGTTTCGGAGTCAAAGCAGGCACTCGAGCAGTTACTGGGGACGCCGGTTGCGGGATTTGCCTACCCGTCGGGTTTTTATGACGATCGCGTTGTGCAGGCCGTAAGAGCTTCCCAGTTTCAGTATGCCGTCAGTACCGAGCCTGGTCTCAACGCGCGGTCGGCTAATCCGTACTTGATAGAGCGGATGGGGGCGCCGGAGACCAATCTGGCCGACCTGAAACGCTGTATAGCCAATCTCGCAAGGCAGGACTGACGCAAATGGGCGTGACAGGCAACCGTGAAGCAACTATCTCCGCCGTAGTCGTGTCAGGTGTCTCTCTGGCCGGCCGGGCGCTGGGCCTGGTCAAGACGATGGTCATCGCCTGGGTATTCGGCGCAACAAACCTCGTTGATGCGTTCTTTGTCGCGTACATGCTGCCGACAATTCTGCCGATGATCGCGAAGAGCATGATCGCAACAGCGTTCATCCCCCGGTTCATGCGTTCCCTGCGTTCGAGTAGCGATCCGGGGTCCTGGCAAGGCGCAAATACCCTCTTTACGTCTGCTCTGGGCATTTTTGCGATTGCAACGGTTGCTCTTGCAGTGTTTCCGGAACTTCTGGTCAAGATGGTGGCGCCCGGGCTTGCACGCGAGACATTTGCCACCGCCGTGGCGCTCACGCGCGTAATGTCAATCGCGACGATTTTTCTTGGAGTCAATGCGATTCTCTCGGCTGTAGCGTATGCACGACACCGTTTCGTATACGCCTCGCTTGATGCGGTGCTCACTAATAGCTTCATCATACTTGGCACGCTCGTGTTTGCTCCTCATTACGGAATAGTCGCGCTCGGCTGGAGCGTGGTCGCGGGCTTCATGGCGCAGTCGATACTGTTGATTGCGGGAAGCAGGGATTTATTGGCTGCCGCAATCAGGCCGGCACTGGCTTTCGGGCATGAGGATTTCCGCGCGCCGCTGAGACACATCTTTCCGTTGACCGTTGGCGCGATCGGCGCGGTGGCAACGGGTCTAGTCGATCAGATTTTCGCGTCTTTCCTGGATGCAGGGTCAATCGCAGTGTTGGGGTATGCAACCATGCTCGCATTGTTGCCGATGGAGATCTTCGGGCAACCAATTCGGACGACATTCTACCCACTGCTGAGCCGGCACCATGCGGATGGCAATTACGACGCGATGCGGGATAGTCATGTTAGGGGACTTCGGGTCTATATCCTTGTGATGCTGCCGGCGATCGCGATTCTCGTCATGTATGGCGAGCCTGCGGTGGCGGTGCTTCTCGAACGGGGATCTTTCGACGCGCAGATGACCCAGAAGACTGCCTGGGTGGTCGTCGCACTTTCTCTGGGCCTGCTCAGCCGGGCCTTTGCGTGGTTCAACTTCGGAGTATTTCATGCGCTTGTGCAGCCGTGGGTTCCCGTCGTTCTTGGTCTGGTCGAGGTCGCAATAAATATCGTGCTGACCTGGGCGCTCGTGGGGCCGTTTGGCGTGTTTGGAATCGCGCTGGCAAGCTCGTTGGCCCTGACGGTAACGGCGGTGGTGACGACTGTTCTGTTGACGAGGCGCCTTGAGTATCCCATTGCCTCGTTGCTCGTGAAGCCGTTCTTGAAGGTGGCAGGCATGACCGCGGTCGCGCTGCTTGCCGCGCACGTCTTTGGTTGGCTGGCGCTGCTGGCATTCGCGCCAGGTGACGCCTGGTGGCGCAATGTGTGCCTGCTGATGGGGCTGGTTCCCGCGGCTGTCGTGTTTTTTGGCAGCGGCTGGGTGTTGCGACTCAACGAGGTCTCGTCTCTCATGTCGTATGTCCGCCGAAAGATCGGGGGCGATGCCGCTATAGAGGCTTCGCGACCATGAGTGCCGGGAAGCGAGTTGCAGGATAGGACCGCATGTTTCTGAAGGCTTTTCTTGCGTGGATTATTCTCTACGTCCCGAATCAGCTTCGTTTTCCATCTGATTTGGGCCTGAAGGGTCTTAACGTCTTCAACCTGCTGCTTCTGGTCGGTCTCGTGATGATGTTGGTCAGCGAGAAGTCGGACGACGATCGGCCTGCTCCATTGCGCGGCCGTATCTTCTTCTATTTCCTTGTAATCTGCATCGCATTCGTGCTGGGCACGGCTCAAAGCCCCGACTATCTGGTCGACGATATCACGCATCTCAAGACCATTCTTACGTATCCCCTGTTGTACTTCATCTATTACAGGTGTGTCCGTGACCGGGCCACGGCGAGACTATTGCTGGCAGTTGTGATGGGCACCGCGTTTATCGCGGGTGTTGAGGCGTTCCGGCAGGCGCTCGACTATGGTTTGGGATCCGGAAAGCGCGTGGCGGGTCCATTCGGGTATGCGTTGGCATCGGCGAATTACGCGGGGGTATTTTTCGCGATCTTTGCCCCGATGGGGCTTTCATTGGTGCTTTTTCATAGGGAGCGGCTCATACGCCTGGCCGGAGCCTCGGTATACGCGAGTGCCTTGATTGGCGTTTTCTATACGTATTCGAGAACGGCACTTGCGGCGATTGGTGTCACCACTGTGCTTCTCTCGCTCATCCGCAGCAGAGTATTGGCGTTCGCGGTGGTGTTCCTCATCATCAATTTTGCTGTGTGGGGGCCGGAGACGGTGCTACAGCGGGTCGAGAGTACGACCGTTGAAACGGCACAAGGTGAAGAAAAGCTGGAAGAAAGTACCGAGAGTCGATTTTACCTGTGGGAAGGGGGATGGGAGATGTTGAAGGAGCGTCCCTACGGAATTGGCCTGAATCAGTTCCATCGTCAGATCGAGCCGCATTTGCCGCCGTGGATCATTGCGCGCGATGCGCACAATCATTTCGTCCTTATTGCGACAGAAGCGGGGATCCAGGGGTTCATTGCGCTGGTCTTGCTGTGTCTTGGATTCTATTCCGTAGGTTTCCAACTCTTGCGTCAGCGGGAGGATCGCGAGGCGCGCGCCCTGGGATGGGGTTATGTAATGTGCGTCACCGGGCTCATCATGGGAAACCTGTACAACAGCCTGATCTACTCAGGCGAGGTCATGGGCAACTTCTGGATCCTGACCGCGTTAATGGCGCGCTACCGCGATTTCGCCGAGAGAGAACAGCTCGAAGCCAAGAGGCAGGTCGAGCGGGCAGAGCTGGATGGAGTGGACGCGCTTGTCTAGGGGGCGCGCAACGCCAAAGAGCGCCGCCTTGCGGCGCCAGATTTGTAAATAGGGATTGCCGGCCGTAACTGTTCTTTGTGCGACGTCTGGATATCACATCGTGACGCACGTGTGCAGATGATGGAGACCTGAGGGCTAAATCTCGATATGTGTGGATTCGCTGGAATCGTTCGTTTAGGTCCTGACCGGGGCATTGACAAGGAGCTCCTGCAAAGGATGCGCGACACGCTCGTCCATCGAGGACCGGACGACGCGGGGATCTACGCGGATGACAGGGTGGGCCTGGCCTTTCGGCGACTCAGCATCATTGACCTGGCCCATGGCGGTCAGCCAATGAGCGATCCATCGGGGATGGTGTGGATTGTCTTCAATGGCGAGATCTACAACTACCTCGAGCTCCGCTCCGACCTGGAGAAGAAGGGGTGCGTATTTTCCACGTCGTCGGATACCGAGACGATCGTGCAGGGCTACCTTGCCTACGGGCTTGACGTTTTCCGCCACCTTAACGGCATGTTTGCGATCGCTATTTGGGATCGTCGGGCAAACAGGTTGGTGCTCGCGCGT
>LJVB01000152.1:6074-10926 GCA_001304215.1 Acidithiobacillales bacterium SM1_46
TGACCGCGCCGGGGAAAAGCCACTTCACTTCACCCACATCGGTGACGAATTCATCTTCGGCTCGGAATTGAAAGCAGTGCTCCAGCATCCATCGGTCCCCAGGCAGCTCGACTGGGAGGCCTTTCGGGAGTACTTCAGTTCTAATTACATCTCGGCTCCGCGAACGATTTACCGGGGAATCCACAAACTCCTTCCGGGACACTATGCGGTACTCGAGGGTGGACAGTTTAGGCAGGAGCCCTTCTGGACCCTTGATCCAAATCAGAAATACGCAGGATCCTACCAGGAGGCGGCGGCGGAGTGCCGGCGCATGCTGGAAGATGCGGTCCGGATACGGATGCGCAGCGACGTGCCGCTCGGCGGGTTCTTGAGTGGAGGCATCGATTCGAGCGCGGTGGTGAGTCTGATGGCGTCCATGTCCAACCGACCGGTTCGAAGCTTCACGATTACTTTCGGCGAGTCGGATTTTGATGAAAGCAGGTTTGCGCGGCTTGTCGCGGATCGCTGGCACACCGATCACGTTGAGATCGCACTTACGCCAAATGAGTTTCTGGATCATGTGCAAACGGTTCTGGGAGATTTCGACGAGCCGTTCGGCGACAGTTCCGCGTTGCCGACCTATCTGGTGTCGCGGGTTACCCGTCAGCATGTAACCGTGGCGCTGTCCGGGGACGGCGCCGATGAACTCTTCGGTGGCTACTGGGCGTACCAAAGCGCGTTGAACATGCAAGCCAAGTTGCGGCGGGTGGAGCGATGGGCACGGCCGCTGGCGGGACTTGGAATTCCGTTCACCTCGCGGCGGAGCAAGGTGGGAAGGTGGTTGCGGCTGTTACGAATGTCCCCGGAGGATAGATACCTGTGGGGCCTTGACCTGTTTCATCCGCAACCGCGGGCTCGCCTGGAGGAGCTGTTTTCCCCCGCGGCGTTCGCGGCGACGGGAGCGCACATGGAGGCCGAGGCGTCAGCCGGACAACGGAATCTGTTCAGTCGATTCCTGGCGGATCCGGTGAAGGGGCTTCAGTATCGGGATGTCATGCGCTATTTGCCCGACGATATTCTCGCCAAGGTCGATCGAATGTCGATGCTCGCCTCGCTTGAGACACGCGCACCATTTCTTGACCATCGCCTGATCGAGTTCGCCTTCTCGCTGCCGAGCGAGTGGCATGTAACGCGGGATGACACCAAGCGGCTGCTCAAGTCGGCGATCGGTGACCTGCTGCCGCCTTCGATTCTGACGCGGAGCAAGATGGGATTCGCAGTCCCGGTCCGTCACTGGTTTCGAAGTGGAGTGCTTCATCCATTCTATGAGCGCATTTTCAGCGCACCCATGGCACAGTACTTCAGGATGGACACGATCGAGCAGTATGTGAAGCAGCATAAGACGGGAAAAGTGGACCACAGCGGAAAACTGTGGCAACTGCTCGCGTTCAGTCTGTGGCTCGAGCAGAGCGGTCTATCGTCGTAGGCGCGCGGAGGAGGGTCGTGGGAAAAGCATGAGCAGGCTGACACGCTGCAGTACGTCGATGGATTGGGGTGACTTGGCCGCGAATTGCTCATTCCCGCGAGGTGGTAGGCGCGTGGGTGGCGCGTGGATCGCCGCTGTCTTGATAGGCCTCTCGGCGCTGTATCCCGTTACGTGGACTATTGGTGCAGAGCCAGTCGTCATCAAGAATGTTCGCATTACGCCAAAGTTTGAAACGGCAGGAATCATCGTCGAGTCGGACGCTGCCAGTGTCTCGCTCGAGATTCTCGGACCGAAGGGATTTCAGGCGGCGTTTCCGTTCGTGCGCTTCGACCAGAACCATCTCGCTACGAGCCTGTTCGGGCTGCAGCCCGACACCGAATACACCATCCGCATTGCCGGAACCACGGTGCATCGTTTCAGAACCGAGCGGGAATTCGAAATGCCGCGGGACGAACACGTGGTGCGGGTAGACAGCATGGAAAAGCTGCAACGGGCCGCGGACGCGGCGGAGCCGGGGACGACGATTCTGGTGGCGCCGGGTATTTATCGAGGGCAGCTGGTTGTGCGCCGTTCGGGTGCGGCGGGACGTCCGATCGTGATTCGGGGAGAGGTTAAGGCTCTCTCGGTCCCGGTATGGGAGAGAAAGGATTTGCCGGTAATAGATGCTACGAAAGTGGATACCGGGATCCAGCTGGACGGCGTTCACCATGTGGTGCTGGACAGCCTTCAGGTACGAAACGCCGTGAAACATGGCGTCTACCTCTTGCGGGCCAGTCACTGTGTCGTACAGCGAATGCAGATATATGACAACGGGACATGGAACCTGATTGTGTCCAAGGGTGGACCAACTGCCGGACGGCATCTTATTCAGGACAACCACGTCGCGGATCTGGATCACGGGCGATTCCTCTTTGACTATCGGGGCAGCAGCGATGTTGGGGCACGACTATTCGGAGAAACCGCGTGGAAGGGCACGTCGATGGAATTGTTCCATCTGGCGACGAACACGATCTCCAGCGTATTGGCGAGAGCGATCCGGATGTTGTGTCGAGAGGATTTAACGGAGAAGTCGATGTTTATGACAATCAAATCCTCGAGCAGCGCGACGACGCCATAGAAGCGGACGGCGTCATCGTGAATCTCCGCGTCTTTCGAAACATGACCAAGCTCTCCCAAAACGGGGTCAGCATCGCGCCGATCGGTCCCGGCCCAATATTCTTTGTGCGGAACATCATCAGCGATTACAACGAGAGTTGCGTGAAGCTGAATACCGGGGAGGGACGAGGGCTAATCAGAAATGTGTTCTATTTCCATAACACTTTCATGCCGTGGGAGTTTAACGAGCGCGGCATACTGACTATCTGGGGCGGGACGCCCTCAAAGAATATCGTCTTTCGTAATAACATATTTGGGAACGACATGCGGGCCATATCAGAGCAGGGTCTGGCACACCGGCTGGATATGGATTACGACTTGTGGCACGCGCAAGGCACGGACGCCGCTCGACGGCTGTTCGAGGACGCAGGGCTGCGCTGGGAGGATCATGGGGTATTTGGCAATCCGCGCTTCGGACGGGATTTCGTCTTGGGCGCAAAGAGCCCGGCGATAGACCGGGCGTTGAGGATTCCAGGCATTAACGACGAGTACGTTGGTAAAGGACCCGATATCGGGGCGAAAGAATTCGGTTCGCGGTCTGAAAAGCCATGAGGCACCAAGCAGGTGGGAAGCAGGGTGGCTCACAACAGCGATAGCATTTTCCAGTCGGGTGGGGGGTGTGATATGGGCAGACTTAGGGTAGCGGATGAAGCGATTGTTTCGATGTATCAGGGACTGCTGGAACCGAAGCAGGCGCAAAGGTACGACCGGACGGGGGGCTGGTTCGCACGATACAGCGGACGACTGGCTGATCCCGAGCGGGGCAGGAGGTACATCCGCGGGTTAAGCAACACCATCGGCGTTTCGGAGAGCCGCCTCGAAAAAATGCGCGTGCTCGACGTCGGATGCGGGTTTGGTCTCACCTGTGTGACGTTGGCAGCGCTGGGGGCCAAGGAAGTCCATGGCATCGACGCATTTCCGAAAATGATCGATACCATCAACGCCTATCTTCCAGACATTGAGGTAGGCGATCGGGTTCACGTCAGAACAGGCCAGGCGGACGCCTTGCCCTATAAGGGTGACTCGTTCGATCTCGTCTTTGTGATGGAGGCCCTATCGCACTTCATCAAACCCTACGATTTTCTCAACGAGGCGCGGCGCGTTCTGCGTCCTGGCGGATTGTTGGTGTTGGTGGACGACAACAACGGCGCCAACCCACGCACACTGCGTACCAATCAGGAAGTCTGGGATCGATTTGAGAATGGACCGCCAACTGAAGATATTCACGGTCACCGGGTTCTGGAATCGTATGTCGACAAGAGAAGTCGCATCATCCGTACGCAGTATCCGAACATGAAGGACGCTGACGTAGACATGCTCGCCCGCGGCACCGCCTACATGACCAAGGCGGAGGTACTCGATGCGTGTGCGGCCTATCTGGAGCGGGGCGTGAAGCCGGAGAGTCTGTACCGGCCGGGCCGCTGCCCGGTTGAGCCTGAGCAAGGGCAGTTCATAGAGAATGTGCTGAACCCGTTGGACCTGTCGTGGCGGTATTGTCTATTTTGGCAACTGGCTTTTGAACCGCGTGATTCCCGCAAAATGGCTTCTTCGCGTGAGCCCTGGTTTCCGGATTTGGGCTCGGAAGTGAAATTGGCAAACGAGACAGCCTGTACGTGAGTCTGATGTCTGCCGCGTTGCAGGGAGTGAAGCGGGGGGCGAAACACCTGCTCTATCGCAGTGGCGCGCTTTCGCTTGTAGCACGATCGCGGGATCATGTCCGGGTCCTGATGTACCATGGCGTGTCCTCGCGCAGCCTGGCGCCCGAAGTTTTTGAGCAGCAGGTGCGGTACCTTGCGAAGCACTTTGACTTCTATTGGGCTAGTGAGATTCCCGATCTTCTTGCGCGAGTTCCGCGCTTGTCCCGTCCCGCGATTGTTCTAACCTTTGACGATGGCCTTCGCAACAACGTGGTCAATGTCGTTCCCGTGCTCCAACGTTACGGAGCAAAGGCGACGTTCTACGTTGTCAGCGATCTCCTTGACGGGGAGAGCATGATCTGGAATCACGAGATCCTCTGCCGGCTCGCTCTTCTGGATCCAGCCGGGTTGAGGGAGTTGTCGCTGGACTTTTCGTCGGCACCGAATGCGAAGTGGCGTCTGTTGCAGAGGTTTGTGGAAGGATTGAAGGACCGGCCGGATTCGGATCGTCAAGCGCTGTTGCAGCGATTACGGGATCGTGATGCGGCGCCAGCCTATACGGATTGGATGCTGGAGGAGTACAGGATTATGAGTG
>LJVB01000153.1 GCA_001304215.1 Acidithiobacillales bacterium SM1_46
AAGTGCTCGCGCACCGTCGACGCCGCGATCCGCGAAGCCGGTGGTCGGCCCACCATGTGGAAGACCGGACACTCCTTAATAAAGGCCAAACTCAGGGAGTCCGGGGCACCGCTAGCCGGCGAGATGAGCGGCCATATGTTTTTCAAGGAGCGCTGGTACGGCTTCGATGATGGGCTATATACCGCCGCCCGTCTGCTCGAGATACTCGCGCGCGAATCACGATCAATCCGCGAGGTATTCGCGAGCCTGCCGAACACCGTGAACACGCCGGAGCTCAACGTGAAGTTTGCCGAGGGTGAGCACTACGCTGCCATGAAGGAACTGATTGCCGCTGCCAGCTTTCCGGATGGCACAACCACAACCATTGACGGTCTGCGGGTGGATTTTTCGGACGGCTTCGGCCTTGTGCGCCCCTCCAATACCACGCCGGTATGGGTCTTGCGCTTCGAAGGGGACAATCCTGTTGCGCTCATGCGCATTCAGGAACGCTTCCGCGACCTGATCCTGCGGGTCCGCCCCGGCATCATGCTTCCCTTCTAGAACGTCCGGTCTTCCGTCAAGCACGCGTCTTGCCCCAACTGCGAGGCTCGCACTGCGCACTTGCGCTGTACGCTCCGGGACCATCAATCCCAATTTGGTCTTCTGCCCGTCCGCGTCGGGCCCGCTCAAGCCACGCCGGGTCGATCCGCAAGCAACGGCAGGAAGAACCGTTTGGCAAGCTCTATGGCTTGCGACAACGACAACACGCTATTGCGCTCCCGTGAGACCGCCTGCCAACTGGCGGCGTGCGAGGCACTACAAAAGAACAACATCTCCCGGCACAGCGAGTGCGCGGCACAGCCACCGGTCGCCTGCCAGGCAATGCCTACGTGTACGTCCCGCAGCAGATGCGCGGGCCTGATGCGCTGATCATCCTGTGCGAAACTGAGCGGCGCAGCGCAAGTGTGGCAGCGCGACTCGATCCGCGTGCCGAGATTGAACATCGGTCCTATGGCCAACGCATCCACCGCGCACATGGCGTACCTAGTGCGACCATCCAACGTTACGCGATGTGCGGTGATCTCGAGCGTAATGGGATAGGCGCCCACAATCCTCCCCCCACCGTTCACCACAACGAGATCCGCGGCCCGCAGTTGTTCGAGCGCCGCCGCACCATCCGCCACACCGGCCTCAACCAACAGCGCAGCAAACGATGGCGATTCACCCTCGATCGCAAGCCAGCGCAAGATTGCGCGGTGCAGCGCACGGAACGGCGGGTCGAGCTCGGCTTGGCGCACGGCAAGCGGCAGGAGCGAATTGAGACGAACGAGCGCCTCTTCCACTGACAGGTAATGCGGCGTCGCTGGAGACTTGTTCACGCGCAACATTTAGCACAGGCATGGGCCTCTGCCTATTCTCGTCTGCTGTGTTGACTGCCGGACGTGCTCGAACACGCCTCAACCTGTGGCGGCCACGGCGCCGGACTTGGTTCCGTACCACGGTACGAGTCTTACTCCTGGCCGCTAAAAGACTCGCCCGGGTTGCCAATGCTGGTGGAACCTATTCTTGATCCTGACCGCCCCAACCCCCTACCGCGCCTCCGCTGCGCGCTCAAAACGCACGGCCTGCCGCCGATTTGGGTGGAGTGGGACCGACAGGCCCCCGCGTGTCCGGATCAATTGCCCCGCTATGGCTCGCCCACGGTGCTCGTCAACCGCCGCGACGTTGCTTGCGAGCCGCCAATCGATACACCAAGTAGTCGGTTTTATTTCGATGATCGGGGTGACCGCCACGGCGCGCCATCCATCGAGATTATCCTCGTAGTGCTCGAATACCCCCCGGAAATGTTCACTACCTCTGTCGAAAAGAATGACCGCAGGCCCGGGAGATTTCACATTTGAAAGCGTACCCGGCAACTAACGTCTTAGGCGCGGGACAGAGCCGCCGGGAAACAGACTTGGCTGCAGATCGCGCGGGACAAGATTCCATCAACTGTCGCGGTAAGTCGCCTCGATGCCGCCAGCGTGTCGGCTACGCGCCGCAATTCCGCGTACTCAACCTGCGAGGTTTCGTGTTCCCCGCGGCCGATGCCGCGCATCTCTCGGTGCAGTGCTATTTGCCGGGTGCGCATCACCCGGTTTCAGACTAACATTTGCGCATGGAATTCTTTGCCACATCAAATATTTCCGCCACGGCTACAGATCTGCAACGCCGCCTGACTATCAGCGAATTACCGCGCTGGTGTGCTTCCGTCGAAACGGTGCTTGGCGATGCAACGTCAAGTGGCGAAATCTACTGCGTGTGGGGAACGTTCAATATCAATTGCGAGCACTTGCACCACGGGGTGCGCTTCTCGCTGCCGGACTGTCCCTATGTCCTGCAATGGACTGTGACCACCGGACACGACCCAATCCCGCAACATACCTATATTCATCTCACCACCAACCGCACCGAACATGATCAGGAGCTTATCGACTCAATCAATACGTTCATGGCGGACTGGAAGGCCGGGCTGGAGGCCCACTGGTAATCGGGCAATGGTTGGCTCGTCACTCCGCTTCAACGCGGCAGCAACCACCTGGGTAGCAGTTCATAGGGGTCAGTTTTGACCGCCGCATCGAACAGCACTCGGTGTTTTTCAAGTCGGCTGTGCAGCTGACCCGACTTCAGATTGTCGAACACCTCGGTGCAGCCGCCTTCAAAATCGCCACCGATGAAGATCTGAGGCAAAGTGATCGATCCTGTGCGACGCTTTAAAACCTCGAAAATCTTGCCGCCGCGATCGTCCTGCTGGTAGGCGCTCGAATCGAGATCGACCGAAGTATATGCAATGCCGTATTTTGCGAACACCTTTCGCACTGAGTCGCAGAACTCGCACCACTCGTAGGCAAACATGACGACAGGCTGATCCGGGTCGTGCAGCAGGGCATCGACATCGCGCGTCGCTGCTTCGTCAAGCGCCGCCGCGTTTGGTGGCTGCGGTGCCGCCGCCGGTATGACATCGAAGCGAGATCCCGGCGTCGACTTCGACAACTCAATCTCCTCCTCAGTCATCTCGACCGCGACATCTGCGAACAGCGGTGTGGAAAGATAGCGTTCGCCGGTATCCGGCAGCATGCACAAGATGTTGGCACCCGGCGCTGCGGTCGCGGCGATGCGCAGCGCGCCCGACAGTGTTGCGCCTGCCGAGATACCAACGAAAATACCTTCCTGTCTCGCAAGTGCCCTTGCACAATGCAGTGCGTCCTTGCCGTCGATCAGCATAAAGCCGTCGATTCGATTGGCCGCAACAACCTGCTCCGCAAGCCGGGGAATGAAGTCTGGTGACCACCCTTGCATCAAGTGGGGGCGGGAACGGGGATGACTTGCGCTGTTGGTTCCATCGCTGTGCGTTGCCTGCGCAATGCCGCTAGCCAGCATGGGAGAATTGTCGGGCTCGCAGACGATGATCTGCGTCTGGGGGCTCTTCTCATTCAAGACCCGCGATACACCGTTCAGCGTGCCGCCGGTACCAAAACCCGTGACCCAGTAGTCAAGCGAGACATCAGCGAAGTCGTCGAGAATCTCCACGGCGGTGGTCTTGGCGTGGATCTCCGCATTGGCCGGGTTCTCGAACTGACGTGGCTGCCACCAGCCATGCGCCTTGGCCAACTCGGCGGCCTTAGCGACCATGCCCGATCCCATCTCGCCGGCTGGCGTAAGCACGACTCTGGCGCCGAGAAATCGCATCAGCTTGCGCCGCTCCACGCTGAAGCTCTCGGCCATGGTGACGACCAGGGGATAGCCCTTCTGCGCGCAGACCATCGCCAAACCGATGCCGGTATTGCCACTCGTGGCCTCGACAACAGTCTGTCCGGGTTTGAGTTCACCGCGGCGTTCGGCGTCTTCAATTACCCCCAGTGCCAGTCGATCCTTCACCGAACCCATCGGATTGAACGACTCCACCTTGGCGTAAAGGTTGACGCCCTCAGGGCCCAGCTTGTTGATGCGAATCACCGGCGTGTTGCCGATGGTGCCCAAAATGCTGTCGAATCGCTTGCCCATCACCGCTCCCCCTGCTTCTCCTGCCTGACCGCCGGATCATGCCGGTGGCGTCGGCGTGCACGATGTGCTCCTGACATGCCGAATCGGAGCCACACCAACCTGGCGTTTCTCACGTCATGACGAATCCGCTCGACTGTGCCGCAGTGCGGATCGCCGTTTCGATCACTTTGTGCACCGAGTTACCAGCCAGGTAGACAGCGCGATCCCGATTCGATCGGCCTGCGAAAGATGCCTTGCGCTGCGTCGAATTCCGACATGATCGCGCGTCGATCCGAAGCCTGTACGGTCGAGCACACAGGTAACATAGAGCCTCTTCAGAGTTGAGCACAAGAGCAACGGCACATACTTTCCTATGATAAAACACAAACCATCCGTTCGCTCTTGCTCGCCCTACACCTCAAGTCGGTCATGCTGTGAAATGCAGCTCACTTTTGGTTGTTAAGCCCGAATCTATGCCTCGACCATGTCTGTTTTCGTGCTTTGCACAAAGGCGACCAAATCGTCACGTTCAGCCTGAGGAATCTTAAAGGCCTCCAACGTGGCATTGAGGTGCCCCATAAATGTCGACCAATTGGACTCGCTGATCCGCATCCCTTTGTGCGAGGTCTTCATATCTCGTCCGGTGTAGTATGTCGGGCCCCCTGCACTCGAACACAGAAAATCAATCAGGAGCTGCTTTGACCGCTTTAGGCTGTCCTCCGGTCGATGCTGCCAGAAGTGCGCCAGTAACGGGTCCCCTCGCAATCGGGGCAACAAGTCGCCGACAACAGCAGAAATGGCATCATATCCGCCGAGACGTTCATAGAGCGTCTTCTTGCTCATTGCGCTTCCTCCTTCTTATTGAAATTTGATTTAACCCAGGTTGCACTGGTACACCATGTTCGCCTGGCCAGACGACGGCCGGGTCACGCCGTTGCCTGAGACTTCGATGCAGAGATCTGACGCGGCATCAGGAACGCCAGAACAGCCGCAACCGCAATCAAGGCCGCGACGTCCCCGAAGAGGTGTCCGATGTGCCGGGTATTGGCGACCGACTGAATACCCATGATTCCACCGTGCATCGGATCGCGCGAGGCGATCATCAAGAACACACCGAGCGTGGCGTAAATGCCGAGAATCATCTCCAAGTATTCCGAGCGACCCCCTTCATGCCACGCCCAGCCAGAGGGCCAGACGATACCAAGTGGCCAGATGCCGAATGTGAACGTCAGCCCCACGAGCAGCAGGGCAATGCGTAGATATTTGATGCGATCTGTTTCAGCCATGACGTTTTCTCCTTTCGGTTAATGGTTCGACTTCTTTGCCTGCATGCGACATCGCGCAATACCGATTTCCTGGTGAGTCCGGGCCGTCGCCGAAACTGCGGCGTTTACATGCCCACCAGCTGGGCGGTACAGCCTCCCGCCCGGACGCTTTGCAGCACGACCGCGGCGTTGGTCTTCGTGGTGTCGTAGGCGACTGCAAGCAGATGCTCCTTGCCGTGGTTAAACCGTGCCGAAACGACTCCCTCAACCTTTCGCGTTGCATCTTCGAGAGAGGAACGCGCTTCGGTGTCCAGAGACTCATTGATGTGAATCATGACGTCGCTAATGCTCATGTTGTGGCTCCTTTTGAAATGGCGCGTGGGCGCGCCCGGTCATTGGTTGATGTGAGAGCCATAACGCGGAATGCGACCGCGCTCATGGCCATATCGATGTACTACTTGCACTTGATGACTACCTCGACGTAGTCACTCGGGGCCACCAGCGTGCCGTCGGTTGCGCGATTGAACCGCTCGGCCAATGCAATCAGGTCGGCGGCCAGTGACGCCTGCTTCTCGGCGTCGAGTGCCCCGAACGACTTGTTCATGGGGCCGTAGAAGGTGCGGAACACCTCCAGAAAATGGGCGGCGCTGTGGTACCGAAACACGAAGTTCCGGTGTTCGATCGTGATCGAGTCGAGGCGCTCGCCGAAGAGCTCGCGTAGCCGCGCTTCGGTGCCCCAGAGCGCGGGCGATTTCACGCCGGCCGGTGAGGGCAGGTATTTGCGCATCGTCTGGAAGAGCTCGCCGACAAAGCTATCCGGTGTCCAGTTGGCGAGACCGATCCGACCACCGGATTTGCAGACGCGCGCCATTTCCGCGGCGGCCTTGTCCTGGTCTGGCGTGAACATCACGCCGAAAGTGGACATCACTACATTAAAACTGTGGTCGGCGTACGGCAGATTCTCGGCATCCGCCTGCTCGAACTTCACCGGCAGGCCATTGGCGCTCGCTCGCGCCCGCCCACGCTCGAGCAGCGTCGGAACGTAGTCGGTCGAGACGACGTCGCACCAGCGCCTTGCGGCGGCCAGCGTCGCATTGCCGTTGCCGGCGGCGACGTCCAGCACGCGCTCACCGGCGCGCAGGTCGAGCGCCTCGCAAAGCGACTCGCCGACGATCTGCAGCGTGGTACCCACGACGGCGTAGTCACCGGCCGACCAGGCGACGTGTTGCTTGTTCTTCACGGCCGCAAGGTCAACGGCGGGAATGGAACCGGAAATGACTGCTGACATGGCTTTGCTCCTTAAATTTGGTACGTTTCAGGACTTGTCCGGGTGTAACAACGCGGTCCAGTTGCGCGTGGTCGAATCCGGGGTTGGTATTGCCGATCGACATCCGCATTTCACCCCCGCTGAGATGGGGCGGGGTCCCCCAAAGCGGGACAAAAAGCGGGACAAAAGCGCGGATTAAACTGCTAGACTCGACCGGATCGGCTGTGCCGGAGGGTCAAACGACGTGGAGGACCGGACGCATTCGTTTGGCTACTGGCTGCGGCGGCGTCGCAAGGCACTGGACCTTACCCAGGAGGCACTCGCCCAGCGGGTTAGCTGCTCGGGTTTCACCATTAGAAAGATCGAGGCTGACGAGCGTCGCCCCTCTAGGCGGCTTGCGGAACGCCTCGCTGCGTCGCTTGCCGTACCTGACGACGAGCGGCGCAATTTTCTCGATGCGGCACGTGCGCTGCATGCCACAAACCGTCTGCACCTGGAGCCCAAGCCGGTCGGAATCGTTGGGTACGCTACCGGGTCCGCAGCATCGACCCATCTCCCATCCGACTCCGCCGTCGGAGGTGCGAGCGATCCCACCCCCTTCGTTGGTCGAAACAGCGAGTACGGCCTGCTCATTGGACTCATCGCGCGGCTCACCGCTGGCCCGGGCTACACCGCCCTGATCGAAGGTGAGCCGGGAATTGGCAAGAGCCGGTTGTTGCGCGAAGTCGCACGCTACGCCACCGGCCAGGAATTGCCCACGCTCGCGACGAACTGTTACGAGATCGAGCGTGCGACGCCATACCAGCCCGTGATTGACCTTGTCACGCAAGCGCTTGACCGCGTTTCGGCCGCGGCGTTGCGCGACCTATCGCCCGTGTCGCTCGCCGAGCTGGCCGCCCTTGTCCCCGAGATCGGTGAGCGGTTTGCCGACCTGCCGCAGTTGTCGAACGATTTTCCCGAGGCGCGGCAGGCGCGGCTGTCCCGTGCGGTGGATCAACTGCTCGAAGCATCGAGAGGCGGCCGCCCGCTTGTGCTGATGGTGGACGACATCCAGTGGGCCGACGACGCCAGTGCACAAGTGCTCCATTATCTCGCGCGCCACGCCGTGCAACGCGCGGCGCTGGTAATCTTTGCCTATCGTGACGAGGCGATCGACAGCGACGAGCGGTTCGCGCAACTGCTCGAGAGCTTTCGCCGCGATTCCGACGCGCGCCGTGTGCCCCTCGCTCGACTGAGCTATGCAGATACGGAGAGTCTTGTTGCGGCACTCTCCGATGCGAACCTCGGTGCGCCCGATCTGGCCGAACGCCTGCATCGCGAAACCGAGGGCAACCCGTTCTTCCTGATGTCAATCTTGCAGTCGCTGAGCGAGGGCGAGACGCAGCTGGAGCCTCGTACGAATGCCGCCGCGGGATTGCTGCCGGACGCGCTGCGTGCTGCCGTGCGCGTGCGACTCGGGCACGTGCCGAAAGAGATCCGGCCGATTCTTGAAACCGCCGCGGTCCTCGGCCGGCGCTTCGACTTCGATATGCTGCTCGACGTGACACATGAGCCCGAGGCGCAACTGCTTGATGGGCTGGAGCTGCTCGTCAGGCGGCGCTTGCTGCGCGAGGAATCCGAAGGCGGTGTCTACGATTTCTGTCACGACAAGCTTCGCGAGGTGGTCTATCGTGATATTGGCGGTGCGCGGCGTCGACGGCTGCACCAATCGGTGGCGGCGGCCCTGGAGCGCCTTGGTGAAGATGCGACGCACGAGCGCGACGCGCAGTTGGCGGAACACTACGATCGCGCGCACGCCTGGTCGAAGGCACTCCACTACCTGATTCTCGCCGCTGAACACTCGCAGAAGCTGTTCGCGATGCGCGATGCGCTGCACTGGCTGGATCGCGCGGTCGCCCTGGCCGAGCAGCACCCGGAAGCACTGGACGCAGCGCATCGGCTCCTCCTCTATGAGCAGCGTGGGGCGGCGCGCGCCCAGGCCGGGCAGACGCAAGGCGCCGTCGCTGACATGCGCCGTGTTATTGATGCTTTGCGCGCGGGCGGCGAACGCGAAAAGACGCGCGACGCATTGATCCAGCTGGGAATGGCTTATCGGCGCGCCGACCAGTATGACGAGGCGACCGCGTGCCTCACCGAAGCGCTGCGGGAGTCGCGCCTGATGAACGATGAGCGCCATGCCGCCGACACCCTCTACCATCTCGGGACGGTGGCGTGGAGCACCGGGAAGAATCACCAGGCGATCAGTTTCCACCAGCAAGCGGTCGAAATCTGCGAGCGCATGGGTTTCACCGATCTCGTCGCAGTGCAGGCCTACCACGGACGCGGCGAGGCACACTTTGCCAGCGCAGAGCCGCTGCCCGCCATCGCGTGTTACAGCCGGTCGCTCGAACTGGCTCGCGACATTGGGGACAAGAGTTACGAGTCCGAGAACCTGATGATGATCGGCCATGCCTGTATCGGTACCAAGGGGCTCGGCGACTACCCTCGTGCCATGGCCAGCTTCGAGGCGGCGCTCGATATCGCGCGAACCGCGGACTTGCAGTGGCACTTTGGACCCACGCTGCTCGGGATCGACCACGTCCGGGCATGTACCGGCCAGTACGGCGAGGCGTGGACCGGCATGCAAAAAACCCTGCGTTGGCTTGAGAGTCTCAATCAGGTGCGCTATCAGCTCATCGCTCTCAATGGTATTGGTCATCTCCTGCTGGATCTTGGCTTGAATGAGCTGGCGATCGAACATCTTGAGCGCGGACTCGCACTCGGACGCGACACCGGCATCCAGTTCTGGCGCGCCTCGATCGACACGCACCTTGCTGTCGCGCGATCGGGACTCGGGCAAGAGGTCGACACGTCGGCGCTGCAAACCACGCTCGAACAAACGCGTCGCACCTCGGAGCGCTACATGATGGTCCGGTGTCTCGACGGGTTGGCAGAAATTGCGCTGGCGGCGGGAGATGCGAGCCGCTGCCGCGTGTTTGCTGATGAACTGCTCGCCATCGCCAAGTCGAACGAACTGCACGAACTCGAGGCGGTGGCGCGACGCTGGCGCGGTGAAGCCATGTTGGTGGAACAAGACTACGTCGTGGCGCAGACGGAGTTGTCGCGTGCCGCGGTGCTGGCGGAGGATATCGGGCGTGTGCGACTGCAGATGGACACTCAGGTCGCATTGTCTCGTGCGCTTGCTGCGCAGGGTCAGCGCGACGCTGCGCAGCGCTATCGCGCCAAGGCGCGCACGATTGCGGGGGCAATTGAGAAGAGTCTCGAGTCCTCAGGGCTCGAGGCGCGGCTCCCCAAGCATTGACAGCAGGCTTCTCTCGCAGGATCGGCTAGAATTGCATTGGTGTCCTCTGACCCACCCGATAGATGCCCGATGTTTCGTCTTGCAAAAGCACTTGCCGCCTGGGGAACCCCTGCCTTCGAGAGCACCCTTAAGAGCGAGCTTGAGCAGGTCGCTGCCGAGCAACTTCCGTTGCAGCAGGGACTGTCGGGGACGAGCCACGTTACGGGGAGCCAACATAGTGTGATGTTCATTGGCGCGACGGGAAAAGACGACGTCATTCGCGCCAAAGTGGGCGTCTTCTACGGTGGAGCGCTCATCGGATGCAGTTGCGCCGATGACCCAACGCCCGTCGAGGAACAACCTGAGTACTGTACGCTGCAGCTTGATATCGACCGGAAAACTGCCGAAACCAGGGCGGTGCTGCTATCCGAATGAATTCTGGGCATTGTCCGATGGCGCAAGGGGACACAAGGCGACGCCCGCCTCAAACATCCGCAGCTCATCCGTAAGAGGGCACACCCTGTTCATCGGCCACTTTGCAGTTGGTTTCGCGGCGAAAGCCGCCGCTCCCCGGGCATCGCTCGGCACTCTGTTTCTTGCCGCGCAGTTCATCGACCTGCTCTGGCCCACCCTGTTACTGCTCGGCGTTGAGCGCGTGCAGATTGCACCGGGCATCACCCGCATGACGCCGCTAAACTTCGAGCACTATCCCGTCTCTCACAGCCTCGTCACCGTGCTGGGCTGGGGAGTCGGCTTTGCACTCGTACACCAATGGCAGCGGCGTGACTGGCGCACCGCCACCGTGCTCGGGCTCGCAGTCGTGAGTCACTGGGTCCTGGACCTGATAGTTCACCGCCCTGACCTGCCACTCTGGCCCGGAAGCAGCCCGATGATGGGTCTCGGGCTATGGTCGTCCGTTCACGCAACACTCGCCCTCGAGCTCACGCTTTTCGGGTTCGGCGTGTGGCTGTACTTGCGAGCCACGAGAGCGCGAGATGCTGCGGGCAAATGGGCGCTATGGGGACTGGTAGGGTTCCTGCTCGCTGTGTACTTCGCCAGTGCATTCGGTGAACCGCCACCGAGCGTCCCGGTGATCGCCTGGGTCGGACAGACCCAGTGGCTGCTCATCGCGTGGGGATACTGGATTGACCGGCATCGGGAGGTGCGGCACGGT
>LJVB01000154.1 GCA_001304215.1 Acidithiobacillales bacterium SM1_46
ACGGAGGTCTACTGCGGGCTCGATTCCGACGGCGAGCAACGCATCATGCGCTGGTTCTGCGACTACCACCGCCTGTCGCTCGAGGAGCTGCGGCCATTTCTGTATCGCCATCCCGACCAAGACGCGGTGCGGCACGCTTTCCGGGTGGCCGCCGGGCTCGACTCGATGATGCTGGGCGAAACCCAGATCCTCGGGCAAATGAAGGATGCTTTTACCGTGGCGCACAAGGCCGGCGCCACCGGCAAGCTTCTCAATCGCCTGTTCCAGCAAACTTTCTCGGTAGCGAAACAGGTGCGAACCGATACCGCTATCGGCGCGAGCCCGGTGTCGGTTGCCTCGGCGGCGGTGGCCCTGGCCAAGCAGATATTCAGTTCGCTTGCCAGTCAGAGCGTGCTTTTCATCGGCGCCGGCGAAATGATCGAACTGTGCGCGCGACATTTCGCTGAGCATGGCATCGGTAAGATGCTCGTGGCCAATCGCACCCTTGAGCGCGCCCGGTGGCTGGCAGACCAGTTCGGGGCGGAAGCCATTTCCCTCGCGGAAATGCCGAACCGCCTGGCGGACGCGGACATCGTCGTATCGTCGACCGCCAGCCAGCTGCCGATCCTCGGTAAGGGCGCGGTGGAAAGCGCATTAAAGGCCCGCAAGCACCGTCCCATATTGATGCTCGACATCGCCGTCCCGCGTGATATCGAACCGGAAGTGGCCGAACTTTCAGATGTCTACCTGTACGCCATCGACGACCTGAAAGACGTAGTAAAGGAGAACCTGGAATCGCGCCAGGAGGCCGCGCGCGAGGCCGAAAAGATTATTGACACCCAGGTGAGCGATTTCATGCACTGGGTGGAGACGCTTGACGTCGTACCGACGATTCGGGCGCTGCGCGAGACTGCCGAGGCGCTGTGCGAGGCCGAGCTAAAACGCGCCCGCCGGCGGCTCGCGGCAGGCGAAAATCCCGAACACGTAATAGAACAATTGGCCCGGGCGCTCACTAACAAGTTCACCCACTCCCCGTCTCATGCACTCAAGCTCGCTAACCGTGACGGCAACGCAGCATTGCTGGAAGCGGCGCGACGGTTATTCAACTTAAACGACGACTGATCCGCCACCCCTGTTAGGCAAGGGGTAGGCCGCTGTCCACCCGAGCATCGCCATGCTGAATCCCTCAATTGAGACCCGACTCGCACGCCTCGCGGAACGCCACGAGGAGATTGCGGCAATGCTTGCCGACGCGAAGGTAATCTCGAACCAAGAGCAGTTCCGCAAGCTTTCTCAAGAGTATGCCGAGGTGAGCGGCATTGTCGCACGCTACCAGGCTTACCGGCGGGTGCTGGACGACCGCGAGGCGGCCGAAACGATGGCCGCGGATCCGGACCCTGCAACGCGCGAGATGGCACAGGAGGAGTTGGCGCGCACTGGGCCGGAGCTCGAGTCACTCGCGAGCGAGTTGCAGGTTATGTTGCTCCCGAAGGATCCGAACGACGCGCGCAATGTGTTCCTCGAAATCCGCGCCGGCGCTGGTGGCGACGAAGCCGCGATCTTCGCCGGCGATTTGTTTCGCATGTACCACTACTATGCGCAGAGTCGTCGCTGGGAGGTGGAGGTAGTATCCCAGAGCCAGGGCGAACACGGCGGCTACAGGGAGATCATCGCGCGCATTGCCGGCCAGAGCGTCTACTCACGGCTCAAGTTTGAGTCGGGCGTGCACCGCGTCCAGCGAGTGCCGGCCACCGAAGCGCAGGGCCGCATTCATACCTCGACCTGTACGGTCGCGGTGCTGCCCGAAGCCGCGGAAATCGACGCGATCGATCTGAATCCGGCCGACCTTAAGGTCGATACCTTCCGCGCGAGCGGCGCCGGTGGCCAGCACGTCAACAAGACCGACTCGGCGATCCGCATCACGCATTTACCCACCGGTATAGTGGTGGAGTGTCAGGACGAGCGCAGCCAGCACAAGAACCGCTCGCGTGCGATGTCAGTCCTGGCCGCGCGACTGCTCGAGATCGAGCAACGCAAGCAACGCGAGGCCGAAGCGGCCAGTCGCAAGTCGCAAGTGGGCACTGGCGATCGCTCCGAGCGCATCCGCACCTACAACTTCCCGCAAAACCGAGTTACCGATCACCGCATCAACGTGACGCTCTACAAGCTCGATCAGATGATGGAGGGCAAGCTGGACGAGCTGATCGACCCCTTGATCGCCGCCGACCAGACCGAGCGGCTTGCAGCGCTCGCGGCTGGCAACGCCTGAAGCTCCCGGTATGGTTTCGACCGTCGGCCAATTCCTGCATGAGGCCGAGACGCATCTCTCCTCCCACTCGCCCTCGCCACGCCTCGATGCCGAGGTGCTCGTCATGCACGTCTGCGGGCTGAGCCGCGCCGAGTTGCTCACGCGTGCCGATGTCGAACTGCGCCAAACGTCGCTCACGCGCCTGCAGACACTGCTGGCGCGGCGCGCGGCTGGCGAACCACTCGCCTATCTCACCGGGGTGCGCGAGTTCTGGTCGCTGCCACTACGCGTCAGCGCCGATGTCCTGATCCCGCGACCCGAGACAGAGCTGCTGGTGGAGCGGGCACTGGCACACGTTCCACCCGCGGCGAGTTGGACTATCGCCGACCTTGGCACTGGCAGCGGCGCCATCGCCATTGCGATCGCGCGCGAGCGCCCGCGCAGTCGCCTTTTCGCCACCGATGCGTCCGCCGCGGCGCTCGAAGTTGCGCGTGAAAACGCGCATCGCCACCATGTCACGAACATCGAGTTTCGCGAGGGCAACTGGTGCGCAGCGCTGGGGAAGGAGCGCTTCGAGCTGATCGTCAGCAACCCGCCCTATGTGTGCGAGGCTGACGCCCACCTCGCGCGGGGCGATGTACGTTTCGAACCGCGAGCCGCGCTGGTGGCCGGGGCCGACGGGCTCGATGCCATCCGCACCATCGTTGCCGATTGTCCGCGCTACCTCGCCGACATGGGAAGATTATTGCTTGAACATGGCCATGATCAGGCCGCCGCGATTTCCCGCATCCTGATCGGGGCGGGGTTCCGTGATATTGTGGTGCATCGTGATCTCGCCGACCTCGAACGTGTCACCGAGGCGCGGCGCGCAACCTGAGCCGCGCGATGGAAGACAAGCAGCTGCTTCGCTACAGCCGGCACATCCTGCTGCCCCAGATCGGAATTGAGGGACAGCGCCGCCTGCTGCGCGCGCGCGTTCTCATCATCGGCATGGGCGGCCTTGGCTCTCCGATTTCAATGTATCTCGCCGCGAGCGGCGTGGGCCACCTGGTGTTGGTCGATGGCGACCGGGTTGATCTCACGAACCTGCAACGCCAGATCGTCCACACCACGGCGCGCGTCGGGGAGGAGAAAGTCATCTCGGCGGCGAAGACGCTCGCGGCGCTCAATCCCGAGGTGGAACTCGTTACCTTCAACCGCCGGCTCGCGGAACCCGAACTGCGCGCCCAGATCGAACTCGCCGATGTCGTCGTCGACGCGAGTGACAACTTCCCGACCCGCCACTTGGTGAATCGCCTGTGCGTGGCCACGCGCACGCCACTCGTCTCGGGCGCGGTAGTGCGCTTTGAAGGACAGGTCAGCGTGTTTCGACCCGATCTCGATGACAGTCCCTGCTACGCGTGTCTGTACCACGACACGGAGGCCGAAGAAGGTGAGCTCTGTTCGCAATTCGGGGTATTGGCGCCCGCGGTCGGCATGATCGGTGCCGTGCAGGCCACCGAAACGCTTAAGCTCCTGCTCCGCGTCGGCACGCCGCTCACCGGGCGGGTGCTGGCGCTCGATGCACTCTCGATGGAATGGCGCGAGCTTCGGCTAAAGAAGGATCCTGCCTGTCCAGTTTGCGGCAAGTAACGCGTGTTGCTAGGCACGCCACCAAAGTCGCCGCGCAATCATCAACGCTAACAGGCAGAGCACCACCAGCGCACTGATCCACGGCCACCGGCTTCGACGGCGCGGCTGGGCAGCCAAAACCTGCAGGTTGGTCTGGGCGCCGGCATGTCCCCGCTCGGCAGCGAGCTGATACCACTTGAGCGCCTGGGCCAGATCCTGCTGCACACCAAGCCCGTGCGCGTACATCATCCCGAGGTTGAACTGGGCGACAATATCTCCACGTTCGGCAGCCTTTCCCAGCCACTCGGCGGCGACCACTTCGTCCTTGGCGGTGCCGATTCCGCGGAACAACATCAGACCGAGCTTGCCCTGTGCGGCTCCGTGACCCTGCGCCGCGGCCTTGCGCAACCACTCAAGTGCAGCCGATTCGTCGCGCGCAGTGCCGCGCCCGTAAGCGTGCATCATGGCTAGCTCATACTGTGCCGCTGCCTCGCCCTGCTCAGCAGTCGCACGACAGGCCTCAAACGCGCGCGCCTGCTCCTTGGTCGGCGGCGGGGCCGAGGGGCGCTCGGCGGCGACGTCGGTTGTACCGCCACTCATGACCTGTGTCTTCGGGAATGCGCTCGCTACGCGCGGCTCGGGCGATGTGCCTTTCCGTCTCGTGAGTCGCGCCAGCACGTCCTCGGCCGAGTGCGGCCGGTCCTTGGCGTGCGGCGCGAGCATCCAGTCGACGACCGTGAGCAGTTCGCGCGAGCAGCGACCCGCCGCTGCCTCGACCACCGGCTTGAGCGGATCCGGGGCGCCTTCCTGCAATACGGTAATTCGATCGGGAGCTTCAACGGGGGCGCGCCCGGTCAGGCAGTGATACATCGTGGCGCCAAGTGCATAGAGATCAGTCCACGGACCCTGGCGCCCGAGCGAACCGTACTGCTCGAAGGGACCGTAGCCAGGAGTGACGATGCCGGTGAGCGTGCGCGTCTGCTCGCCTAGCGCCTGGCGCGCCGCGCCAAAATCAAGCAGTACCGGCGGGCCGTCCTTGCGCAGAAAAATATTACCGGGCTTGATATCACGGTGCAGTACCCCCTTGGCATGCACGACGCGTAGCCCTTCCAGAATCGGCACCAGGATTGCGCGCGCCTCAGCCTCGGTTAGCACGCCGCTGCGCTTGAGCTGCTCGGCGAGCGACTCGCCGTCCTCGTAGTCCATGACGAGGTAGGCAGTGCCGTTGGCCTCAATGAAGCGATTGACATGAACGATGGAGCGCTCCTTGAACTTGGCAAGGATGCGCGCCTCTTCGAGAAACTGCTTCAGACCATATTCATAGTGCTTGCGATCGTTGTCGGAACGCGGCACGACGGTGGTACCGTCGGCAGTGCGCTGGGCCAACCCGTTCGGAAGATATTCCTTGATCGCGACGTCGCGACGCAGATCGTGATCGTAGCCCTTGTAAGTGATCCCGAAACCGCCGACCCCAAGGATATTGGCGATTTCGTAGGATTCGAGGCGGCTGCCAACCGCCAGCGCACCGTGCAATCCGGTACTCACGTCGGGTCCCCGCGACATGACCAACGCCCCCACTCGATCTTTTCGCAGAGTGCCATCGGTTACGCTACTCGTACTGCTTCTCGATTTCCTTCACGCGCTGCTTGTACTCGGCTTTCGTGAGCTTGCGCGCCTTGTAGTCGCGCTTGGCCTGGTCGATTTCCTGATCCATCTGCGCCTCGATACGCTTTACGGTGCGCTTGTATTCATACTTGGTGAGTTGCTTGGCCCTATAGGCCTTTTTTGCCTCGGTAATGCTGGCGTACTGGGGTTTGACGGGTTCTATCGGCGGCGGAGGCGCCGGCGGTTTCATGACAGTCTTGGGCGGCGGTGGCACGGGTTTCGGCAAGGGCGCGAGATTCGCTGTGCTGGAGGATGGCGGCAAAGGCCTGTCGACAGTCTTTGGCGCCTCATCGGCGACGGTCGCTGGCGTTGGTGCCGGCGCTGTCTCGGCTGGCTCGGCACGCGGCGGCGGCCGCTCAATCTTGGTGCGCAATCCGGCTTGGCGCGCAGCGAAGAGCGCAATCGGCACCAGCACGACCAGCGCGAGCGCAAGCTTCACCGGGCGCTTGCCGAAAAAGCTGC
>LJVB01000002.1 GCA_001304215.1 Acidithiobacillales bacterium SM1_46
AGGGGCTCTAGCACGATTTCGTCAACTAGCCCGAGACGCTGCAGACTCTGTGCCGTGATACCCATTGCTTCCGCGGCCTCGGATGCCTTCTCGGCAGATCGCCACAGGATCGAGGCGCAACCCTCCGGAGAGATCACCGAATAGGTGGAATACTGCAACATCATGAGATGATCACATACGCCGATGGCGAGCGCGCCACCTGATCCACCTTCTCCAATCACCGCTCCGATCACCGGCGTGCGCAAGGCGGCCATGACGTAGAGACTTCGCGCGATTGCCTCGCTCTGTCCACGTTCTTCTGCCCCCACCCCGGGATATGCCCCAGGCGTGTCAATCAAGGTCACAAGGGGCAAATGGAAACGCTCGGCAAGCTGCATCAGACGCATGGCTTTGCGGTAGCCCTCGGGCCGTGGCATGCCAAAGTTGCGCCGCACCTTCTCACGTGTATCACGCCCCTTCTGGTGCCCGATAACTACAATCGGTTGATCGTCCAGGCGCGCCAGACCGCCCACGATTGCCGCGTCGTCGGAAAATGCCCGGTCACCATGCAACTCCTGAAAATCCGTGCAAATACTGGCAATGTAGTCGAGCGTATACGGCCGCAGCGGATGACGCGCCAACTGGGAAATCTGCCAAGGCGTGAGCGAATGGAAAATTGATTCCGTGAGCTTGCGGCTCTTGGCCTGCAAGCGGTGGATTTCCTCGTTAATGTTAAGATCCTTGCCACCGCCCGCATAGCGCAGGGCCTCAATCTTGGACTCCAGATCCGCGATTGACTGCTCAAAATCGAGATAATTCTGGTTCATTTCGCTCTAGTCGCGATATTCAACGCGGACATGTCCATCGCCGGCAAGCCGTAGCAATCGCTCCAACACAGCGGTTGTCGGCTGGACTCGCCAATCATCACCGAGCGCAATCTCCGCCTCGGCGCTACGGCCCCGATAGTTAAGAAACACCGGACAAGCCCCACGGACGGCCGGTGCCAAGATTTCGCCAAGCTCAGCCACGAATCCGTTGCCAGCCTGTTCCTCATCCACATCAATAACAAGCCGCCGACTAAAGGCGGCTCGTGCATTATCCATATTATAGAGTTTCTCGGCCGACATTTTGAACCCGCCAGTATACTCGTCCACACTCACCTGACCCTCGACGACTAGCAGACTGTCCTTCGCCAAGAGTTCCCGTGAGCCATTGAAGAGATCCGAGAACACCGCCAGCTCAAGCCGACCAGTGCGGTCGTCCAGGGTAACGAATGCCATACGATCGCCCCGGCGGGTCTGCATGGTCCGGATGGCGACGACCAGGCCGGCGACCACCACTGTGCTCTCGCGCGTCGGCTTGAGCTCCGCGATCGTACCGTGGGTTATTTTCGCCAGCTCTTCAGCGTATCGCTCGATGGGATGGCCAGTGAGGTAGAGCCCGAGGGTTTCCTTCTCCCCCTCCAGGCGCAACTCGTCCGTCCACTCCGGAGTCTCAACATAGTGCTGCACCACGTCAATTGGCGCGCCTCCGCCGCCGAACAAGTCTGACTGCCCGGCCGCATGGTCACGCGAATGCTGCTCGGCAGTACTCAGTGCCGCGCCGAGAGAGGCCATTAGGGCCGCACGATGGGTGCCGAGGCTGTCCAGTGCCCCCGCCTTAACAAGTGATTCGAGCACTCGTCGATTGACTTTGCGAAGATCGATGCGCCGACAAAGATCGAACAAGTCCCGATAGGTACCGTCATTGCGGCGTGGCTCGAGAATGGCATCGATCGCCGCCTGCCCAAGACCTTTGATCGCCCCTAACCCATACAGGATGGTCTGTCCGTCCAGTGGCACGAAAGCATATTCACACCGATTGACATCCGGCGGCGGCAGGATGAGCCCCATGTCCCGACACTCGGCGATCATCGTGACGACCTTGTCGGTTTTGTCCATATCAGCCGACAACACCGCTGCCATGAACCCGGCCGGATAGTGCGCCTTGAGCCACGCCGTCTGATAGGCGATCAGCGCATAGGCCACCGAGTGCGAACGATTGAATCCATAGCCGGCGAACTTCTCGATCAGATTGAAAATATCCTCCGCCAGCTTGGGACTCACACCGTTTTGTGTGGCGCCATGGACAAAGCCTTCACGTTGTTTGGCCATCTCCTCCGGCTTCTTCTTGCCCATCGCGCGCCGCAACAGATCCGCCCGCCCGAGCGTATAGCCCGACAGAACCCGAGCGATCTGCATGGCCTGTTCCTGATAAAGTATGACGCCATAGGTCGGCCTAAGAATCGGCTCGAGACTCGGGTGCGGATACTTGATGGCGGCGCGCCCGTGCTTGCGATTAATAAAATCATCCACCATTCCCGACTGCAGCGGTCCTGGCCGAAAGAGCGCCACCAGCGCCACGATTTCCTCGAAATTGTCCGGCTGCAGGCGCTGGATAAGCTCCTTCATGCCGCGCGACTCCAACTGGAACAGCGCCGTGGTACGGCAGGACTTGAGCAACCGGAAGGTCTCGGCATCATCCAGCGGGATTTCTTCGATCGATAGCGGCGTCTTGTCGGCACTGGCCCGCTCGCGATTAATAATCTGCACCGCGCGGTCGATTACCGTCAGGTTGCGCAGACCCAAGAAATCGAACTTGACGAGCCCGATCGCCTCGACATCGATCATGTCCAGCTGGGTAACGAATTGCCGGCTTCCCTGTTCACAGAAGAGCGGCATGAAATCGGTCAGAGCGCTTGGTGCAATCACCACGCCCGCAGCATGCTTGCCGGCGCTGCGCGCAACTCCTTCGAGCGTGCGGGCCGTATCGATCAACGCGCGCACATCCTCTTCCTTGTCATACCGCTCACGTAGCAGCGGCTCTTGCTCCAGCGCCCGATCGAGCGTCATATCAAGCTCGTGCGGAATCAGTTTGGCAAGCTTGTCAACGTATCCGTACGGGTGATCAAGCGCGCGCCCAACATCCCGCACTACCGCCTTGGCCGCCATGGTACCGTGGGTAATGATCTGGCAGACCTTCTCGGCACCGTAACGCTCCGTTACGTAACCAATCACGCGATCACGACCCTCAATGCAGAAATCAATATCGAAATCGGGTAGCGACACCCGCTCCGGATTGAGAAACCGCTCGAACAGCAGATCGTATTTGATCGGGTCGAGCGCCGTAATTCCAAGACACCAGGCAACGAGGGAACCAGCACCCGATCCGCGACCTGGACCAACAGGTACACCGTTCGCGCGTGCCCACTGGATGAAGTCCGCGACAATGAGGAAGTAGCCAGCGAAACCCATCTGCACAATTACCGAGAGCTCATGATCAAGTCGCTCCTGGTAACGTCCGTGCTCGGTGGGCAAGACATGAACAAGCCTCGTGGAAAGCCCCGCACTGGCGTTCGCACGCAGCACTTCGTCGATCGGTGCTCCCTCGGATACCGGGTAGGCGGGCAGGTAGTAGATTCCAAACTGCAGCGAAAAATTGCAGCGTTGTGCGATCGCGTAAGTATTCTCGATCGCTTCGGGAATGTCTGCGAACAGCTCAGTCATCTCCGCACTCGATCGAAAGTATTGTTGTGGCGTGTAGCGACGCGGGCGTCTCGCGTCGGTCAGTACTCGGCCATCCTGGATGCAGACGCGCACTTCATGCGCCTCGTACTCTTCCGGCGCAAGAAACATCACCGGATTAGTCGCCACTACTGGTAGCCCGAGACGGGTGCCGAGATCCACGGCCAGATGGTTATAGTCCTCCTGAAAGGGCTGCCCCGTGCGCTGCAGTTCAAGGTAATAGCGGCCTCCGAACCAGGCGGCATACTCCGTTGCCAGCCCCTCTGCTCCGACGGCATTTCCCGATAGAAGCGCCTGACCTACGTCCCCCTCTTGGGCACCTGACAACACCAGCAAACCCTCCCCGCTTCCCTGCAACCACTCGCGCGCGACGCAAGCCCGACCTGCGTGCTGTCCGTCTGCGTAGGCGCGAGTCAGAAGCGCGCACAACGAACGGTAGCCAACGAGATCTTGGCATAAGGCGGTGAAGCGAAACGGCTTGTTCGGATCTGCTGCGTTGCTCAGCCACAGATCGGCCCCGATGATGGGTTTAATCCCGGTGGCCACCGCCGCCTTGTAGAACTTCACGAGACCGAACACGTTGGCCAGATCGGTCAGTGCCACGGCCGGCATGCCCTGGCTGCGCGCCATTTTTGCCAGCGCATCGAGACGAACGATGCCGTCAGCGAGCGAGAACTCGGAGTGGACGCGCAAATGAATAAACGGTGATGCCACGATGCTATTTCTACCAAATTCCGTCGGGCATCATAGCCGCCCGCCAACCCAAAATTTCGACCTCAAACTATCTCGATACGAACTAAAGAATATTCTATAACCCGCTGTTTTTATGTATCTATCTATCGTTCCTTCGAACGGGGGCGAAGCTGCGTCGATGCACGTCGCTCACACCAAGCTTGCGCAAGGCCAGCAAGTGCTGCTTCGTGGGATAACCCTTGTGTATAGCGAACCCGTACCCCGGATAGCGATCGTCCAGCTCCAACATTTCGTGGTCGCGCGCGACCTTTGCAAGAATGGATGCCGCCGAAATCTCCGCTACGGTGGCATCACCTCGCACGATTGCCCTGACTTCGCACGCAACCGAGGGCGCTCGGTTACCATCAACCAGAACCAGCGTCGGCTGGACAGCAAGTCGGGTAACCGCACGCGACATCGCTAGCAGGGACGCCTGAAGGATGTTGAGCTGGTCGATCTCCTCGACTTCTGCGCGCCCGAGAGACCAGGCAATCACGTGTGTCCGCAACTGTTCGGCTAGCGCCTCGCGACGAGATGGACTCAGTATTTTCGAATCGGCAAGACCCCGAATTGGGCGTTCCGGATCCAAAATAACCGCGGCTGCCACCACCGGCCCGGCGAGGGGCCCCCGCCCCGCTTCATCCACGCCTGCACAAATCACCCTACCCGATTGCGCTCTCGCTAGCACCTATTGCTGCCCCTGAATGAGCCGCGCGACCGCTGCCGCCGCACGCTGGCTCGCATTTCTCCCAAGCTTTCTACGGATTCCGGAGAGCACACGCGCGACCTGGCGTGCCTTCGCTGGACGAAACAGGTATCCTTCCAGCGCGGGGCCAATTTGCTCGGTGACCGCTTGCTCCTGGAGAAACTCTGGAACCACGCGTCGACCCAATATGATGTTTGGCAGGGCAAAATCCCTGATGTGCGCCATCAACCGCACGAGCTGCGACGACAACCACCCAACACGGTAGGTCACGACCATCGGCTTACAGAGAAGGCCTGCCTCAAGTGTGGCCGTTCCGGAAGCCAGCAACACTGCGTCGGCCGCGGCCATCGCCTCCCGCGCCTTGCCAACCAGGAGTGTAACTGGCAGCTTCTCGGCTCCCTGTTTCAGAATCTCCCTTTCGAAGCGCGCACGCGCTCTAATGTTGGTAAACGCCGCAACGAACCTGAGCTCGGGATGTCGGGCATGCAGCCACCGCGCAGTCTCCACAAACAGACCAGAGTGACGCGTCAGCTCACCGTGCCGACTCCCCGGAAGGAGCGCCAGCACCTTCTTGCCTAGCGGAATTCCCAATTGTCGACGGAACATTGCGACACTGTAGCGGGCGGGAATTCGCTGGGTGATCGGATGGCCGACGAATGTCACTGGCACATGTTCGCCGCGATAGAACCTGGCCTCAAATGGAAATAACGTGAGCATATGATCCACGGCGCGGTGAATCGTGCGAATACGCCATCTACGCCAAGCCCAGACCTGCGGGCTGACATATTGAACGGTCCGAATCCCGGCTTCTTTCAGCCGTTCCTCCAGACCGATATTAAAGTCCGGCGCATCGATACCAATGAAGAGATCGAACTGGTGGCGCGTGAAATGCTGAACAAGCTTCCGACGCATCCGCAACAACGCGGGCAGGCGCGACACGACACCGAATCCGACGACCGACAGCATTTCCATCGGGTAGAGGCTGACACAGCCTTCGTCCTGCATGTGCGGACCCGCCACGCCCTCGAAGCGGGCGCCCGGCAAAATCTTTTTTAGCTCGCGAATCAGCGCAGCACCCAGCAAATCGCCGGACACCTCACCGGCCACGATCCCGATTCGGACACGCGTGCGGGAACTCTTTGACACTATCGCACGATGCCACGTTCGGATGCCCGGAGAAAGGCAACCAAGTCAACTACCGGTGGAGAAGTCTTGCCGAGTTCCTCAAGCCGCTGGATCGCCTCCTCCAGCAACAATCCGGACTTGTACAGAATCTTGTAGGCACGCCGAAGCGTCAGAATGGACTCATCACTGAACTGCCGACGCTTCAATCCGCGTGTATTGAGCCCATGCGGCTGCGCACCATACCCGGACGTCATTACATACGGTGGGACATCCTTGAATACCATCGTCTTGCCGGCGGTCATACAGTGCGCGCCCAATCGACAGAACTGATGGACTGCCGTCAGGCCTCCCAATACCGCATGGTCACCCACTACTACGTGTCCGCCGAGCGTCACGGCATTGGCCAGAATGGTATGATTTCCGACCTCGCAATCGTGCGCAACATGCACGTACGCCATCACGAAATTGTCATTGCCAATCCGGGTAACGCCGGTTCCCGCAGCGCTGCCACGATTGAGCGTGACATACTCGCGGACTACGTTCCGGTCGCCTATCTCGAGCCGGGTGATTTCTCCGCGAAAGGCTTTGTGTTGAGGGCGCTCACCAATCGAGGCGAACTGAAATATCTGGTTGTCGCGGCCGATGCGCGTTGGCCCCGACAGCACGACATGCGGTCCAATCCAGGTTCCATCACCAATTTCGACTTCCGGCCCGATGATACTATAGGCGCCGACCGCGACACCGGAGCACAACCTGGCCTCTTTATCGATGATCGCCGTCGGATGGATCACGGTATTTCGCGCGATGCACACATGATGTCGGCCGTGGCACACACCTCCTCGCCCACCAGGGCCTCACAAGCAAACATCCAGATACCCTTCATGCGGCGTTTCAACGCAGTCTTAAGCAATAACTGGTCTCCCGGTTCAACCGGTCGCTTGAATCGCGCCCGGTCGATTCCAACAAAATAGTAAAGGGTGTTGGGATTCGGCTCCATTCCAAGTACCTGAAAGGCATGAATGAGGCTCGCCTGAGCCAGCGCCTCCACAATCAACACGCCTGGCATCACCGGCCGCTTGGGAAAATGCCCGACAAAAAAGGGCTCGTTAACAGTTACATTCTTGATTGCCGTAAGAGACGTTTCGCTGGACTCGATGACCCGATCAACCAGCAAAAACGGATAGCGATGCGGCAGGTAACGCAACACCTCATGGATATCAATCTGGCTCACTGTGAATCCTCCCGGAAATCTCTTCAATTTGTTTTTCGATACGCCTCAGGCGATCGGCCATCTCGTCCAGTTTTCTAAGGCGCGCGGCATTGCGCCGCCAGAGTTCCGCCGGCTCCGCCTTGATGCTCGAGGAGTAGACTCCCGGTTTCGTGATGGAACTCGCCACGAGTGAGGTCCCGAGTACCGTGACGTCGTCCGTGATTTCGAGGTGGCCCGCTACGCCGACTTGCCCCCCCAGCGCGCACCGCCGCCCGATGACAGCGCTCCCGGCAATGCCGACACAACCTGCAATCGCGGTATTTTCGCCAATTCGCACGTTGTGAGCAACCTGTACCAGATTGTCGATCTTGACGCCGTCACCGATGACGGTGTCGTCGATCGCCCCGCGATCGACGGTGGTGTTTGCTCCGATTTCAACGTTCCGTCCGATTACAACTCGTCCGAGCTGTGGCACCTTGACCCATCGCGCACCATCGCGTGCATATCCAAATCCATCCGAACCGATCACTACACCGGGCCAAACGATGCAGTCCTCCCCTACCACGCAATGATGCAGAACACTGACACGCTCCACCAAACGCGTTCGAGATCCGACGCGAGTGCTCTCGCCGACGTAACAACCTGGACCAATGTAAGCCCCGGCCTCGACTATCGCATGCGCCTCGACCACCGCAAGTGGTCCAACCCACGCCGTCGGAGCTACGGTAGCCATGGAATCAACTGATGCGCTGGCATGAATTCCATGAGGCATGACTTCCGGCGGGAACAGCAGGTTCGCAGCGCGGGCAAACGCCACGTGGGGATTGTCGACGATGAGCGCATTTCCGTCGAAATGGCCCGCGTCGGTCACAGAAATGAGAAGCGCTCCTGGCCGCGCGCTCTCGAGCAGTTTGAGATACTTGCGCTCGGCGACGAAACTCAGATCGCCCGGACCCGCGCGCTCCGGCGCAGCGACGCCAGTGATTTCCAGGGCACCGTCTCCGCGCAGTTGAGCGCCCAGTTGCGTGGCGAGCTCAGCGAGGAGGATGCCCATGGGGTTAGGGGGCTGCCTTCTTGCCCAGTTTGCGCAGGACCTTTTCCGTGATGTCGGTCCTCGGACCGGCGTACAACACGCCCTCATTTAGCACGAGGTCATACGCCTCCTGCTTGGCGAGTTCGGCGATGGCGCGCTGCACGAGCTTCTGAAGCGAAGCGAGTTCTTCGTTACGCCTCAGATTGTAGTCTTCGCGAAACTCCTGGGTAGCTCGCCGCAGATCGCGCTTCAAGCTGTTCAATTCCTGCTCACGCGCTCGTCGCTCCGTATCCTTGACGACCAACGCGTTCTTTTGCAGGTCCTCCTCTATGTGCTTGATGCGCCCCTGCAGCTCAACAAGCTTCCTGTCCCGTGGGCCAAACTCGGCCTCCAGTTTCTTGAGCGCGGCCGCCGCCTGCGGTGCCTCTTCGATCACCTTGACAGCATTGACATAGCCAATCTTGACATCCGCTCCAAACGCCGCCGGCCATGTTGCCAGCATGGCAAGCCCGAGAATCAGCTTCTTCAAATCCAGCCTCACAACTTCCTTCCTCATGTAACTATCTGAGCGGTACACCGAGTGTGAATTGGAACCGCTCGACCTGATCACCCGGTTTCTCATTCAGCGGGAACGCATAACTGAAAGCCAGCGGTCCAACCGGTGACAGCCAATTAAACGCCAAACCCGTCGAATAGCGCAACTCTCCAAGATCAAGGGTCTGCCCGGGGCCATAGACCTGGCCGCCATCAACAAACCAGCTCAATCGCATTGACTTGGCGTCCTGCTGCGTCGCCCCGGGCAGCGGAAACAGAAGCTCCATGTTGGCAAGAACGCGTCGGTCGCCGCCGATCGGGTCAAACGGCTCCTTGCTGTCTCGCGGACCGAGCGAGCGCGACTTGTAACCACGCACCGTCGTGCTGCCACCCGCATAAAAATTCTTGTAGAACGGCAGCTCCGTCGTATCACCATAGCCGGCTCCATAGCCGATCTCCGCCTTCGCGCGAAAAGTGAAGTCCTCGGTGAGTGGAAGGTAACCGGTCGCCGCCGCCGTGCCCTTGTAGTACTGCAGGTCGCTTCTCGGTATCGCCGCCTCGCCTGAAAGCGAAAGAATGAGCCCGCTGGTGGGAAATATGCGACTGTCCAGAGTGTCCTTGGTCCAGCCGAGCGTCCCTTTATAGATGAAATTGTCATCGCCGTATTGTGCGACGAAATCCTGTGATATTTGCGACGAGGTCGTTGTGGTACTGATCTTGACCCGCTCTATGTCAAATCCAAGGAAAACGCGGTTATCCTCCGAGAGAGGCACGCCGTAGACGAGTCCGACGCCCTGCGTCGTGCTGTTATATGCGGCGGTACCGGCGTTAGCCGCATCAAACTTGGTTGAGTACAGACTGAACGACTGGCTTATTCCGCTCTGCGTGAGGTAGGGGTTGGTATGTCGAATGTTGAGATTACGTGTGCTCTTGCTGGTGTCGATTGCCGCTGACAACTCGTTGCCGGTGCCAAACAGGTTGTTCTGGTTGACACTCGCATTGAGAAGAATGCCATCAGCGTCCGAGTAGCCAACACCGAACAGTATGTTGCCCGTTGAGCGCTCCTTGACGGTTACGTTCATGTCGACCTGATCCTGCGTGCCCGGCACGGCGGGCGTTGCAATGTTGACATCCTCAAAGTAGCCAAGACGTTGCAGGCGAACCTTGGAGCGCTGGATCTTGTCGGCCGCATACCAGCTGCCTTCCAATTGCCGCATCTCGCGCCGCATTACGTAGTCGCGCGTGGAAACGTTTCCGGAAAAATTGATGCGCCGCACATAGGTGCGTTTCCCGGGATCGATATAAAAAGTGAAGAAAACCTGCGACTTCTCGCGATCGATTTCCGGAATCGCGTTGACATTCGCGAACGCGTAGCCCGCATTGGTAAGCCGTTCCGTGATCTTCTTAGTGGTCTCCGTTACCTGCTTGCGCGAGAACACCTGACCCGGCTTGATCGTTACCAGCCCCTTCAGCTCCTCTTCCGGCACAACAAATGTGCCCGCGAGCTTAAAGTCGCGTATCGAGTACTTCTTGCCTTCGCGAATGTTGAGCGTGATATACAGACGCTCCTTGTCGGGCGTAATCGTTACCTGGGTCGATTCGATGGCGAATTCGAGATAGCCACGGTCCTGGTAGTAGTTTCTCAGACGCTCGATATCGCCTGCGAGTTTCTGCTTGGAATACTGATCACGACTAGAAAGGAAACTAAACCACGCCCACCATGGCGCTGGCCCCTGGGTGAACTCATCAAGCAGGTCATCCTCGTCGAACACGCTATTGCCGACAATTTTGACCTGTCGAATGCGTGCCGGGTTTCCTTCCGACACATCGATTGTGATCGCCACGCGGTTTCGCTCAACCGGGGTAGCGGTCGCCTTGATCAGCACTGCGTAGTAGCCTCGACTGAAGTACTGTTGGCGCAGATCCTGCTCGACGCGATCGAGCAGCGAGCGGTTGTATACGCGCCCTTCTGCCAGTCCCAGCTCCTTGAGGCCCTTCTTGAGATCATCCTCGGAAATCTCCTTGGTTCCGACAATGCGGACCGACCCAATCGAGGGGCGCTCGACCACCGATACGATCAGCACCTCGCCCTGGCGTTCCAGACGAACGTCCCGAAAAAAGCCGGTCTTGTGCAACGCACGGATGGCCTCCTGGGCCCCCTGTTCCGTGACGGTGTCTCCCACCTTGACGGGCAAATAATTGAAAACCGTTCCGGCGGAAATACGCTGGAGTCCCTCGACGCGAATGTCGCGAACGACAAATGACTCCAGCGCATGCAGCTGTCCGAACGGACACAACGCAAGCGACACCGCGACAGCACGCCGAAGGATGGAAATGGTCACAATGACGTTGTCCGCAAGTGGTGACGCTCTCAACCGAGAAGTCGCACGATGTCGTTGTAGAAAGCGAGCACCATCAATGCCATCAATAAAGCAATACCGAGCTGTTGTCCGACAACCATGGTGCGTTCCGAGAGCGGACTGCCTTTGACACCTTCGAGTACGTAGTAGAGCAAGTGCCCGCCGTCCAATACAGGAATGGGCAACAGATTCAGTACACCGAGACTGATGCTGATGGCCACGAGAAACAACATGAACTGGTCGACACCAATGCGCGCCGAGTAACCAGCATATTGCGCAATCGTTATCGGCCCGCTGATGTTGCTGGTCGATGCCTCGAGACGCAGCATCTCATACAACATCTCAAGAATGACGCGGGATGACGTCCAGACATGCCGCAGGCCCTCCCCGGCTGCCTCGAGTGGACCGAGCCGCACCTTCACACGCATCTCGGGCGGTATCTCAGCAAACTTTGGATAGATGAAGATACGCCCGATCTTGCGCCCGTTGTGCTCCACCGGGTCGGGCGTGACGGTGAGATCGAGCCGTTGGCCATCGCGCTCCAGGGTGAATCGCAGCGGCTCGCCGGGATGATCATTGATGCGCCGGGCAAGCGACTCCCATGAACCAATGGGTTCACCCTCGATACGCAGCAGTCTGTCCCCCACCTGCATGCCCGCCCGCTTGGCCGGACCATCCTGCAGTGCGCCCACAATCGGGAGGTACGGCGGAAAATAGCCCACCAGTCCGATGCCGCGCTCGACAAGCGAACTGTTGATTTGTGCAACCGGAATGGTGGAAAGGTCAAGCCGGTGCGCGCGCGTCGCGCCCGTGCCATCTCGAGCCTCGATGGTCACGGCCTTTCGCGCCAGCGCGCGCTCAAAGAGGTATATGCGTCGCTGATCCCAACTCTGCACCCTCATGCCGTCGATCGCCACCAGCTCATCGCCGGCCTTGAGGCCGGCCTGCTCGGCAATCGAGCCATCCAGCACCCGACCGATCACCGGACGAAGGCCATCCACTCCGACAAGGTAAACAGCCCAGAACGCGACCAGCGCGAACAGAAAGTTGAACAACGGTCCAGCCACCACAACCGCGATGCGTTTGCTCACTGGCTGCCGATTAAAGGCACGATCACGCTGAGCGCGCGGCACTTCGCCTTCGCGTTCATCGAGCATCTTCACGTAACCGCCAAGCGGCAGCGCCGCCACGACGAACTCGGTCCGATCGGCACCGAAGCGCCGCGTCCACAGCGGCTTGCCGAATCCGACAGAAAAACGCAGCACTTTGATACCGAGCGTGCGCGCCACCCAAAAGTGCCCGAACTCATGCACCACGATCAGCGCTCCGATCGCAACAATGAACGCCAAGAGATGGAACAGGAAATCGCTCATGTCGCCCTCTGCGTCATTACCGGACGCTGGGCGTCGACCCATGACTGGGCCGCGGCACGGGCCGCGGCGTCATCCCCTAGAACCACCTCAAGCGTGACCGCCTCGTGCACCGCCACGCAAGCGAGCCCATGCTCGATGACGCGCGGAATGTCTGTGAAACCAATCTTGCGATCAAGAAAAGACTGTACCGCCACCTCGTTCGCGGCATTCAGAATGGCCGGTGCCGTGCCACCACGTTCCGCCGCCACTTGCGCGAGTCCCAGACACGGGAAACGTTCGGTGTCGGGCGGACTGAAATCGAGCCGCCCGATCGTGAACAAGTCCAGGCTTGCGACGCCGGCCTCGATTCGTTCCGGAAATCCCAGCGCGTGTGCGATCGGGGTACGCATGTCGGGATTGCCCAGTTGGGCGAGCACCGAGCCATCAGCATATTCGACCAGGGAGTGGATAACGCTTTGCGGATGAATCACGACTTCGACCTTTTCCGGCTTTACTCCAAAGAGCCAGCAGGCCTCAATAAGTTCCAATCCCTTGTTCATGAGCGTGGCGGAATCGACTGAAATCTTGCGACCCATTACCCAGTTGGGGTGAGCAACGGCCTGTTCGGGCGTGACTCGCACAAGCTCCGATGCGGCTGTCGTTCGGAAAGGGCCACCGGAGCAGGTGAGCAGGATGCGCCGAATGGCCGGCACAGAGTCTCCGGCCCGAAATCCGGCGGGCAGACACTGGAAGATGGCGTTGTGCTCGCTGTCCACGGGCAGAAGTTCGGCGCCGCTGTGCTGCGCCGCATCCAAAAACAGGTGCCCGCACATCACCAACGGTTCCTTATTCGCAAGAAGCACCCTCTTGCCGGACCGCACTGCGGCCAACGCGGGCAACAGACCCGCCGCACCAACGATTGCTGCCACCACAATGTCGGCACGCGCATGTGTCGCGACGTGCTCCAGACCCTCCTTGCCAACCAGCACCTCTGTTGAGGCCGCTACGCCATGCAATTGTTCTGCGAGCTTCTTCGCGCTTTGCACGTCCGGCACGACCGCGTACGCGGGCATATACTGGCGGCACTGCTCGAACAGCCGGTCGATCTGTGTATTGGCAGTGAGCGCCAAGACTTCAAAACGTTGTGGGTGGCGCGCCAACACATCAAGCGTATTGACGCCAATCGATCCGGTGGAACCAAGCACAACTACCCTGCGCACGCTCACGCCAGTAGCCTCTGTACGTAGTACCAGCCGAGGGCAAAGACGGGCAGGCCCGCCGACATCGCATCCACGCGATCACAGACGCCACCATGCCCGGGAAGGAGGTTGCCCGAATCCTTCACACCGGCAAGGCGCTTGAACTTGCTCTCCAACAGATCGCCCAACACAGATACCAGCACACTCACTGCCGCCAGCGCGAGCCACGCCGTGAGCGGCACGCCCGAAAGCTTCCAGCCCGCAACTCCGGCGATTGCGGCCAAGAGCATGGCGCCGGCCAGCCCTCCCACCACGCCCTCGATGGTCTTGCCGGGGCTCACACTCGGAGCAAGCTTGTGCCTGCCGAAACGATGGCCAGTGAAATATGCAAACGTATCGGCCGCCCATACCAATGAGAATGCATACAACAACAGCCAGGGCCGATGAATATCTGCCACAAACAAGTACATGGCCGAGAGCCAGAGCGGCACTAGTACAAAGAAACCGCTCATGACCTTGCCGGCGCGCGCACCGTACAAACCGCGCCCGGCGGCCGCTTCCCCCTGGTCGGTCACCATGCTCACCAGCGAGGCTGCCCAAAAGATCAACACCACACCCAGCGGCCAGCGCAGCCACGCATGCGATGCATTAACAAGCAACGCGGCAATCAATCCGGCACCAATTCCCATTACGGCAAGGACAAAACCCATGCGCGCGCCACGGCCAAGGCCTGCCAAGGCACCCCACTCCCAGGCCCCGAGACCGATCAGTACGCCGAACCACGCAGCCAACACGGGCGCAGGTAGTACAAACATGCCCCCGACGAAAATGACGATCAGCAGCAGTGCGGTGACGACTCGATACCTAAGCATGGCGCGCTTCGATCTGCTCGCCAGTCAGGCCGAAGCGGCGCTGGCGGCCGCGAAAGGACGCGAGCGCCTCTTCGAATTGCGCGCGATCGAAGTCCGGCCACAGTACCGGTGTGAAGTAAAGCTCTGTGTAGGCCAACTGCCACAGCAGGAAGTTGCTGACGCGCTGCTCACCGCCGGTGCGAATAAACAAATCCGGTTCGGGGGTCCCGTATAACGAAAGAAACGGCTCAAGGCTGTCCGGTGTGATCGCATCCGGACTGATCTCGCCCCGCTGCGCCTGGCGTGCCAGCGCGGCGGCTGCCTGGGCAATGTCCCAGCGCCCGCCATAGTTCGCTGCAACCGTGAGTGTCAGCTTGTCGTTGTTGCGCGTGAGATCTTCGGCAGCGCGGATGCCGCGGACCAGTTCCTCTCCGAACGCCTCGACGGCACCAATGACGCGAAAGCGAACTTGGTTCTTGTGCAACTTGTCGACCTCGCGTTCGAGCGCGGTCACGAACAGTTCCTTCAGCAGCGATACTTCCTGCGGCGGCCGGCGCCAGTTCTCGCTTGAGAACGCAAACACCGTAGCGTAGGGAATACCATGTTCGCCGCAGGCAACGACAAGGTCGCGCACGCGTTCAACCCCTTTCCGATGTCCGGCCACGCGAGGCATCCCGCGGCGCCGCGCCCAGCGGCCATTGCCATCCATGATGACCGCGACGTGCCTTGGCGTATCGCCAAGGGGCGGCGGCGGAGACTGCTGGCTGGCGGAGGATGAACTCATGAGTGCAGGAAGCGGCAGGTCAATCAGACCTGCATAATTTCCTTTTCCTTGGCAGCCACCAGCTTGTCGATCTCGGCAATGTGCCTGTCAGTCGACTTCTGCACAGCCTCCTCGGCGCGTTTGTCATCGTCCTCGGTGATGAGTTTCTTCTTGAGCAGTTCCTTGAGCTGATGATTGGCATCGCGCCGCACATTGCGAATGGCGACCTTGGCGTTCTCGCCCTCGGCGCGCACGTGCTTGCCAAGTTCCTTGCGTCGCTCCTCCGTAAGCGAGGGCAACGGAACGCGTATGACGCCCCCGGCCGGAACCGGATTGAGCCCAAGATCCGACTCCCGAATCGCCTTCTCAATGCTCTGCGCGGCCCCCTTGTCGTACGGCGTCACCGTGAGGGTGCGCGCGTCGGAGACCGAAATATTGGCTAGCTGGTTGAGGGGCGATTTCGTTCCGTAGTAGTCAATGCGAATATTTTCCAGCAGGCCGGGGTGGGCGCGCCCGGTGCGCACCTTGGCCAGATCGCCCTTCAACGTCTCGAGCGACTTGTTCATCCGTTCATCGGCGTCCTTCTTGGTGTCTTCTACGCTATGCGACATGGTCAGTCTCCTGCCCTTACCAGAGTTCCTTCCGCCGCGCCATCGAGAATCCGCATCAGGCTGCCAGGCTTGTGAATAGAGAAAACCTGCACCGGCATGCCTTGTTCGCGGCACAGCGCGATCGCCGTCATATCCATCACGCCGAGACGCTTTGCGAGCACCTCGCCATAGGTAATAACGTCATAGCGCCGGGCATCGGCATGCTTCTTGGGATCCTTATCGTAAACGCCATCGACTTGGGTGGCCTTGAGGACCACGTCAGCACCAATTTCAACGGCGCGAAGACTCGCGGCGGTGTCTGTCGTAAAAAAGGGGTTGCCGGTACCGGCGGCAAAGATCACCGCGCGGCCGCGCTCCAGGTGCCGGATTGCACGCCGACGCACATAGGGTTCCACGACCTGCTCAATGCGCAAGGCTGACAACACGCGCACCGGCAAGCCAGCCTTCTCCAGGGCATCCTGAAGCGCCAGCGCGTTCATGACCGTTGCCAACATGCCCATATAGTCGGCATTGGCGCGGTCCATGCCCTGTGCGCTCGGAGCCATACCGCGAAAGATGTTTCCGCCGCCAATGACGATGCCGAGTTGCACTCCGGCCTCTACCACAGACTTCAGTTCCGCCGCGATTCGGATTACGACATCGCGATTGATGCCGTAGGCATCAGTTCCCATCAAAGCCTCGCCGGAAAGCTTAAGGAGCACCCGGCGGTAGACGGGCTTGGCAGCCAAGGTTCAGCCTCCCTTGACCGTGGCCATCACTTCAGCCGCGAAATCGGCCGCTTTCTTCTCAATTCCCTCACCCACCTCGTAGCGCAGGAAGCGCAACACCCGAGCATTCCTGCCCTTCAGAAGCTTCTCAACCGAGGTGTCCGGATCCTTGACGAACGGCTGTCCAAGCAACGTGATCTCCCCAAGGAACTTGCTTACGCGACCCTCGACCATCTTCTCAATGATGTTCGCCGGCTTGCCAGACTGTTGCGCCTGCTCGGTGAAAATTTCCTTCTCCTTGGCAATGCGATCGGCCGGCACCTGGTCGCGCGATACGCACTCTGGCCGGCTCGCCGCGATATGCATCGCGAGATCTTTGGCGAGCTCAGAATCGCCACCCTCCATCTCCACGAGCACTCCAATCTTGCGCCCATGCAGGTAGCTGCCGATACGGTGGCCGCTGGTGATTCGATCAAAGCGCCGGACGCCCATCTTCTCGCCGAGCTTCGCCACCAGCGCCTCAAGACCTTGCGCAACCGTCGCCGAAGCGCCGTCCTTGAGCGGCAGCTTGAGCAGGGAATCCACGTTGGCCGGATTCGATACGGCCACACGGGCCGCCACATCGGCGGCGAAGGCGAGAAAATCGTCGCCCTTGGCAACAAAGTCCGTTTCTGAATTGACCTCGACCATGGCGGCAAGCGTGCCGTCGGTACTGACATGGATTGCAATCGCGCCGTCAGCCGCGGTGCGCCCCGCCTTCTTTTCGAGTTTGGCACCCGCCTTCTTACGCAGCAGGTCCGCGGCCGCCTCCATGTCGCCATTGGTCTCGGTGAGCGCAGCCTTGCACTCCATCATCCCGAGCCCGGTACGCTCGCGCAGTTCCTTGACCATCTGGGCGGAAATTGTCATTTCTTTCTCCGTCTGAATTCCTAAACGCGGGTAACAAGGCGCCGCACGCGGGATCAATACTGTCGGGTGCTGGTACATCCCGCCGACGGCGGCGGGGCTTTGCTGCGCGCTAGGCTTCCGGCTTTTTGGTTCGCGGCGTGGCGGTACGCGTCTTACGCTTTGCCCTGGGTGCCGCCTCGGCTTCGGATTCTTCCGTCACTTCTCCAGCAGCCGTGCGCTTCTTCGCGACCACCTTTACCTTGGCGGATTCTTCCTTCACCTCGACAAATTCGTCGTCGCTTACGGATTCACCGATTTCGCGCTGAGACGCGCCCTCGATGACAGCATCGGCCGCGGACTGCGCGTACAGGCGAATCGCCCGTATGGCATCATCATTGCCTGGAATAACGTAGTCGACCCCATCTGGCTTGCAGTTCGAGTCGACGACGCCGACCACCGGTATCCCGAGCCGATTGGCCTCCGATACCGCGATATACTCGTGGCCGACATCGATCACGAACAGCGCATCCGGCACGCCCGGCATTGCCTTGATGCCGCCCAGGCTTTTCTCGAGCTTCTCACGCTCGCGATCAAGATCGAGCAGTTCCTTCTTGGAAAGCTTCTGCGAGCTGGTTTCGTCCGCCAGCAGTGACTCGAGCAGCTTGAGGCGCTCGATAGAGCGGCGCACAGTGCGGTAGTTGGTCAGCATGCCACCCAGCCAGCGATGGCTCACGGACGGCATGCCGCAGCGCTGGGCCTCTTCCGCCACGATATCCTGCGCCTGGCGCTTGGTGCCGACGAACAGTACTGTCCCACCGTTGTGCGCCAGCTTCTTCAGAAAAGCCATCGCCTCGTTGAAAAGCGGCAGCGTCGCCTCGAGATTGATGATATGGATCTTGTTGCGGTCCCCAAAAATGTAGGGACGCATCTTGGGGTGCCAGAATCGCGTCTGGTGGCCGAAATGCACGCCGGCCTCCAGCATCTGGCGCATGGTAACGTTCGCCATCTCTTGCTCCTTCGGGTTTTTCCGCCGCGGTCCCCATACATCAACTCCTTCTTCGCTACTGCTGAAGACGGAGCACCCGGATGTACGTGTCGGAGCCGCGTGTGGGTTGAGGTTAATAAAGCGCGCGCTTTATACCATAGCCGGCTGCATAAGAACAATGTTTTCAGGGGTTTGGCGAGAATTTGTTTGATTTAGGCCCTTTCTAAATACCGTCTAATCCCTGAAAATATCGCCGAAGTTGTCTACTCATGCCGGTAACCATCAAAACACCCGAGGAAATCGAAAAGATGCGCGTCGCCGGACGGCTCGCCGCGCAGGTGCTCGACTGGATTGCACCCCATGTTCAGACGGGCATAGCCACTGGCGAACTGGACCGCCTGTGTCATGACTACATTGTCGAGACGCTGCAGGCTATTCCCGCTCCACTCAATTACCGCGGCTTCCCCAAGTCGATCTGCACCTCGGTCAATCACCAAGTCTGCCATGGCATCCCGGGCGACAAACGCCTCAAGAAGGGCGACATCGTAAATATCGACATTACCGTCATCAAGGATGGCTTCCACGGCGACACCAGCCGTATGTTCTTCGTCGGCGAACCTTCCATCCAGGCCCGGCGGCTAGTGAAGGTCACTCACGAGTGCATGCTGCACGGGATTGAACAGGTGCGGCCGGGAGCGCGTTTGGGCGACATCGGCCATGCCGTCCAGCGCCACGCTGAGGCACATGGCTTCTCCGTGGTGCGCGAGTACTGCGGACACGGCATTGGGAGGGAGTTCCATGAAGATCCGCAAGTGCTGCATTACGGCAAGCCCGGAACCGGAATGGAACTTGTTCGTGGCATGACATTTACGATCGAACCCATGATCAACGCGGGCAAGCCCGACATCCGGCTGCTGCCGGATAACTGGACGGTTGTCACGCGCGACCATTCACTCTCCGCGCAATGGGAACACACGGTGCTCGTGACGGAAAACGGGCATGAAATCCTGACACTGCCGAACGGCACCGCCGCCTGACATGGCACTTACGCGCGAGTCGCTGTTTGATGCCAACGCATTCGAATCAACGCTAGCAGGTGCCCCGCAGGCACTGCCGGTGTTTCGCGAAGGTCTCGCGCGCGGGCACGCACTGCTAAGGGAACGCTACAGCACGCGACCAAACGAGACCCCGCAGCTCGTCGCGCTCCATGCATGGTTGGTCGATCAAATCCTGACACGCGCCTGGCGCTTTTTCTGCAACCGTATACCTGTCGCGCCAGAAATGGCGCTGGTAGCCGTCGGCGGTTATGGCCGCGGCGAGCTGCATCCTTTCTCCGATATTGACCTGTTGTTGTTGGTCGAGCGCCCACGCGCCCCGGGCGTGCGTGAGTTCGTCGAAGAGACGCTACGCTTCCTTTGGGACATTGGTCTGCAAGTGGGTCATTCGGTACGCACCGTCAAGGACTGCGTTGCCGAAGCCAAGCGCGACCTGACAGTTGTTACGAATCTTATGGAAGCCCGTCGACTGGAAGGCGACGTGGCGCTTTTCGAGCGCATGCGAGCGGCCATCCAACCCAATCGACTCTGGCCGTCGGCAAAATTCTTCGTTGCCAAGCTTGAGGAGCAACGCAGGCGTCATCAGCGCTTTCACGATACCGCCTACAACCTTGAACCCAACGTGAAGGACGGTCCCGGAGGCCTGCGCGACATCCAGATGATCGCCTGGGTTGCGCAACGCCATTTCGGTACCGAGTCGCTGCATGATCTGGTGAAACGTGATTTCCTGAGCGAAGCGGAGTACCGCAAGCTGTTGCGCGGGCGCAACCTGCTTTGGAAAGTGCGTAGCGGTTTGCATCATCTGGCGGGCCGGCGCGAGGACCGCCTTTTGTTCGATCATCAGCGGACCCTCGCACGACAGTTTGGCTATCGTGACCGCCCGGGCATTCTCGCGGTCGAGCTCTTCATGAAGCGCTATTACCGCACGATCAAGGAACTCACGCTGCTGAACGAGATCCTGCTGCAGCATTTCCAGGAAGCCCTGCTGTCGCGTGGACGAGCGCGCATCAAGCCGATCAATCGCCGCTTTCAGGACCACAACGGTTATCTCGAAGCACGCAGCCCCCGGGTGTTCGAGCGTGCGCCCTACGCGCTACTTGAGCTCTTTCTGATTATGCAGCAACACCAGCTAAAGGGTGTGCGCGCCGACACGATTCGCCTCGTGCTCGCCAACCTGCACCGCATCGACGCAAAGTTCCGCAAGGATCTAGCCTGCCGCACGCTGTTCATGGAGATAATGCGCCAGCCGCACGGTATCACTCACGAACTGCGGCGCATGAACGCCTACGGGGTGCTGGGTGCCTACCTGCCTGCCTTTGGGCGCATCGTGGGCCAGATGCAGCACGACCTGTTTCACGTTTACACCGTCGACCAGCATTCGCTGTTTGTCCTGCGAAACCTGCGACGGATGACTATCCCTGAGCATCGCCACGAGTTGCCGTTCGCCAGCGAATTGATCCAGAAAATCGTCAAGCCCGAACGGCTTTACCTGGCGGGTCTATTTCACGACATCGCCAAGGGCCGTGGCGGCGACCATTCCACGCTTGGCGAACAGGAGGCCGAGGTGTTTTGCCGGCTGCACAACCTGAGCAACTACGATACGCGATTCGTCTGCTGGCTGGTCCGCAACCACCTGCTGATGTCAACGACCGCCCAGCGCGAGGACATCTCCGACTCCGATGTGGTACAGCGATTTGCCCAGCAGGTTGGCGATCAGGAACACCTCGACAATCTGTACCTCCTCACGGTGGCCGACATGCGCGGAACCAGTCCGGCCGTCTGGAACGCCTGGAAAGGCCGGTTGCTCGCCCAACTCTACACCGAGACCGCGCAGTTGTTGCGTCGTGGCATCGCCACCCCGCTCGACATCGACGCGCACATCACCGACCTGCGGCGCGATACGCTGATGCTGCTCAAACACGATCATGTCTCGCCGGAACTGGCCGCGCATTTCTGGGCGAATCTCGAACCCGACTACTTTCTTCGTTACGACGCCGACAGCCTTGCCTGGCATGCGCGCGCCATTGCGCGTACGTCGTCGGCCGACCTGCCGGTCGTCGCAACCCGGTACACACCCGAGTTGGGTGGCAGCGAGTTCTTGTTCTATACGCCGGATCGGGACGACCTGTTCAGCATCATTACCGGCGGGTTCGACCGCCTGAACCTCTCGATCGTAGATGCCCGGGTGCATACGCTGAAAAACGGCTTTGCACTGGATACGTTTATGGTGCTCGACAGCGCCGGTGAGTCGATCGGCGATCCGCGCGCGCTGAAGCACCTGGCGCAAGCCATGCGCGAGCAGTTACTCAATCCCAAACCTGGTCACGACCTCCTGCAGGCCCGCCTGCCCCGGACCCTGCAGCAGTTTCCGATTGAGACACGTGCGCAGTTCACCCGGGCGCCGAACAAGCCGATCACCATCATGGAGGTCACAGCCCAGGACCGTCCCGGCCTACTCTATCAGGTGGCGCTGGCGCTCAGGCAATGCGAAGCCAATCTGGTGGCGGCGAAGGTCGCCACCTACGGCGAGCGCGCGGAAGACATCTTCTTTATCAACACGCGCGAGCATACAGCGCTTACCGAAGCAGACGAACGCTGCCTCGCGGATGCAATCACGCGCCGCCTTGGCGTTGCAGCAGGAAACACTGGCGCGGTCACAATCTGATCGTGCTGGGCCGGCCTTTCAACGTAGCGTTCTCCGGTACGGGCTAGCCACCCAGATAAGCGCGCTTGACGTCGGGATTAGCGAGCAGCGCAGCGGCCTCATCGGCCAAAGTCACCCGACCACTTTCCATGACATAGCCACGGCGACTGATCTCGAGCGCGAGGCGCGCATTCTGCTCGACGAGCAACAGCGTTACGCCCTCGGCGGCGATCCGACGAATGGTACCGAAGATGCGCTGCACCATGATCGGTGCAAGCCCCATGCTGGGCTCGTCGAGCAGCAACAGGCGCGGGCGCGACATCAGCGCGCGAGCGATTGCGAGCATTTGTTGCTCGCCGCCGGATAGCGTTCCGGCAATCTGGCTGCGACGCTCGGCAAGCCGGGGAAAGAGCTCGAACCCACGATCGAGATCCTGGCTGACCCCTAGCGTGTCGCGTCGCACATAGGCTCCGAGCTTGAGGTTTTCCAGAACCGACAGGCGCCCGAAGATACCACGACCTTCCGGAACCAGCGCGATACCAAGTGACACCAGCTCGTATGACCGACGGCGCGTGATCGCGTGTCCATCGTAGCGGATCGTACCGCCTGCAGGCCGTAGCATCCCGGCGAGCGCCTTGAGGGTGGTGGTCTTTCCGGCACCGTTCGCGCCAATAAGGCACACCAGCTCCCCGCGACCGACTTCCAGGTCGATGCCCTTCACAGCCACGACACCGCCATAGGCGACCCGCAGATCACGCACGCTGAGGAGACTCTGCTTGTTCGAACTGGTCGCGCGACTCATGCCGCCCCGCCCAAGTAGGCCTCAATAACCACGGGATCGTTGCGAACGGTGGAAGGCGCTCCCTCCGCAATCTTCTTGCCGTAGTCGAGCACTGCCACCCGGTCACACAGATCCATGACCAGACGCACATCGTGTTCGATCAGCAGAATCGTCACGCCATCCGCACGCACACGTTGCAGCAACTCCTGAAGCGCGGCAGTCTCGATAGCGTTCATGCCGGCAGCGGGTTCGTCGAGCGCCAGCAGCTGCGGATCGGTAGCAAGAGCGCGCGCAATCTCCAGCCGCCGCTGATCTCCATAGGAGAGATGTCGCGCCAATCGCTGCGCGTGTGTACCGACGCCAACGTAATTCAGCAACTCATGCGCGCGCCGCTCGATCGCACTTTCCTCGGCGCGCGTCGTCGCGCCACGGAAAATCGCGCCTAGCACTCCTGCCTGCGTTCGCACATGCCGCCCAACCATGACATTCTCGAGCGCGGTCATGTTGGCAAACAAACGGATATTCTGGAAGGTTCTGGCCAAGCCGCGCGTCACGACCTCGTGCGGCTTGCAGCCGCTGAGCAGCGTCTCGCCAAGCCTCACAACACCGTGGTCCGGAGAATAGAGGCCAGTCACCACATTGAAGAGCGTGGTCTTTCCGGCGCCGTTCGGACCAATCAGGCCGTAGATCTCACCCTGCGCCACACCGAGCGATACGTCCGAGAGCGCCGCGAGCCCGCCAAACTGCTTACTCACGCCCTGAAGCGCAAGAAGCATGTCGGCGTCTGCCTTAGCGCTGGGCGTCATACAGGCTCGCCTGCTCCTGTGCCGCGACCGGCGCGTCGGCGCCAAGTTCGCGGCGCCGACGCATGGACGGCAGGATTCCCGCTGGCCGGAAGATCATGATGAGCACAAGCGCCATGCCGAACACCAGCATGCGCAGATCCGCTGCGTCCACGAACACCTGTCCGAACACCATGTACTGCAGCTCACCGAGATAGCGCAACGCCTCGGGAAAAGTCGTCAACAGCACGGCGCCCAGGATCACTCCGGCGATGTTGCCCATGCCACCGAGCACCACCATGCACAGCACAATGATCGATTCGAACAGATTGAAGCTTTCCGGACTGATGAATCCCTGAAAACCGGCAAACAATCCGCCACTCACGCCGCCAAAGGTGGCGCCCATGGCAAACGCCAAAAGTTTCACGTTGCGAGTGTTGATGCCGGTGGCGGCGGCTGCAATCTCATCCTCGCGAATCGCCACCCAGGCGCGCCCGATGCGCGAGTCCTGCAGGCGGATCGAGATAAAGATGATCGCCAAAGTCAGGGTCAGAAATAGATAGTAGTAGTTGTGCGTCGGCGGAAAGCTTATACCGAACACGGTGTATGTCTCGCTGAAACCAAGGTCAACGATGCGAATCGGATCGATAAGGTTGATGCCCTGCGGGCCGTTGGTCAGGTTGAACGGCGCGTTCAGATTATTGAGAAAGATCCGGATGATTTCGCCGAATCCGAGCGTCACTATCGCAAGGTAGTCACCACGCAGGCGCAGCGTCGGAGAGCCCAACAGCACACCAAAGACGGCCGCTACCGTCGCACCCAACGGTAGCGCCATCCACACGGGCCAATGCAAACCGAAGTGCGGCGAGGCGAGAAGTGCGTAGACGTAGGCACCCACGGCGTAGAATGCGATATAACCGAGATCGAGCAGGCCCGCGTAGCCCACGACAATATTGAGGCCGAGCGCCAGCATCACGTAGAGCAGCGCAAAATCGATGATCCGAACCCACCCGCGTCCAAGCGTCGCTCCCGTCACGAACGGCAGCAGCGCGAGAACGATGCCGATGACGATCCACGCGCCCAGCACCACTTGCCGGTTACGTTTCCATCCACGCCAGCGCCGTTGCCAGTCCCTCATCGCTCGAAACTCAGGCACGCTCCCCTACGCGTTCACCCAGTAGGCCCGATGGCCGGAACACCAGCATGACGATCAGCACGAAGAACGCGAATACGTCCTGATAGTGACTGCCGAGAAACCCTCCGGTCAGCGGGCCGATATAGCCGGCGCCGAGGCTCTCGATGATGCCGAGCAGCATCCCTCCCAGCATGGCACCAGCAACGTTGCCAATGCCACCGAGAACGGCCGCAGTGAAAGCCTTTAGCCCCAGCAGGAAGCCCATGTAGTAATGCGCGAGGCCATAGTAGGCGCTCACCATCACGCCGGCCACCGCCCCAAGCGCCGCACCAATAATAAACGTGAACGAAATGACGGTATTGGGATTGATGCCCATCAGCCCCGCCAGCTCCGGAGACTGCGCGGTGGCCCGCATGGCGCGCCCCAAACGCGTGCGATGTACCAGCAGCAACAATGCCCCCATCAGTGTGATAGCCAGCACGACAATCAGGATCTGAAGGCTCGTCACATGGGCACCAGCCCATTCGTAACGCTGTGGCTCAAACAACTTCGGGAAGGTGAGATATTGTTTGCCCCAAATCAGCATGGCGGTGTTTTGCAGGACGATCGACATGCCGATCGCGGTGATGAGCGGCGCGAGGCGCGGCGCCCCGCGAAGTGGTCGGTACGCAACCCGCTCAATGGAGTAACCAAGCACCATACATATCGAGATCGCGGCCGCGAGCCCGAGTGCCAGCACCACAATTGCCGGAAGGCCGCCTGCAGACAACAAGGCTCCCATTACCGCGATACAGATCATGGCGCCCATCATGGTCACCTCACCATGGGCGAAGTTGATGAGCTCCAGGATTCCATAGACCATGGTGTAACCGAGCGCGATCAGGGCATAGATGCTGCCCAACACAAGTCCATTGATGAGTTGCTGGAGAAAGATGTCCAAGCAGAGAACCCGATATCGTCTTGCGGTTGCCGCCAAAAAATAAAGTCAGGCCACCATGACGGCCAACCTGACTTCATCGACTGCGAGTCGAAACCTAGACCTGCAACTACTTGCCGCCTTCCGCCCCGCTACGCACCGTTTCTACCACTTCCCATTTGCCGTCTTTGACCCGGTACATGGTAATGGCGCCGCCACGCACGTCCCCGTGAGCATCGAATGCCACGTCACCGGTGACACCTTGCATCTGTATTTCCGCGAGCGCTGGCAAATACTTTGCTGGATCGGCCGAATTGGCCTTCACCATTGCCGCGATCATCACATTGGCCGCGTCATAGGCGTAAGGAGCATAGGTCTGGATCGCACCATACTTGGCGGTAAACTTTTCTTTAAACGCCTTGCCGCCCGGCATGTCGACGATGGGTAGTCCGGGCGATGAAGCAATCACCCCTTCGGCATTGCCAGCCGCAAGTTTCAGGAACTCTGCGGTCTGGACACCATCGCCGCCGAGGAACTTACTCTTGAGACCAAGCTCCTTCATCTGGCGCACCATCGGCGCCGCCTGTGGATCCATGCCGCCGAAGAACACCACATCCGGGTTCTTGGCTTTGATCGAAGTGAGGATTGCCGCAAAATCGGTGGCGCGATCACTCGTGTACTCCCGAGCCACTATCTTCCCTCCGGCTGCCTGCACCGCCTTCTCCACTTCATCAGCCAGGCCCTGACCATAGGCAGTGCGGTCATCAATAATCGCGACCGACTTACCACCCAGTTTACGAACCGCGTACTCGCCGAGAACCTTGCCCTGCTGGCGGTCGTTGGTCATCACGCGAAATGCGGTCTTGTAGCCTTGCGCGGTGTACTTGATCGCAGTAGCGGATGGCGAGACCTGCGGAATCCCGGCATCATGGTAAATTCTGGAGGCCGGGATGGACGTGCCAGAGTTGAGGTGCCCGAGTACGCCCTTCACACCGCGGTCGACGAGTTTCTGCGCGACAATCGTGGCGGTCTTCGGATCGGCTTGATCGTCCTCACTAACGATCTCGAAGCGCACCTTCTGTCCACCCAGGGTAACGCCGCGCGCATTGGCTTCCTCGATCGCAAGCCGCGCCCCGTTGTCGTTGTCCTTTCCCAGATGCGCCTGCGGCCCGGTGAGCGGTGACACTTGTCCGATACATACGACCCCCTTCTGCGCGCAGGGGCCACCGGCCTTGCCACAACCTGCCAACATTGCGGCAAGCGCTGTGACCATGCCAATCAAAAGAAGCGACTTACGTTGTGTTGATCCCACAGCGTCTCTCCTTAGCCACGAGTGTTAATTTGACAGCCTCGGCAGCACAATTGACTGCCGCAGCCTAGCGTACCACTACCCGGCTCGCCACCGTCAGCTCTCCCGGTCGGCGAACGGAATCCGCAGGCGCGTGCCGATCGGCGGCTCGGCGTCAGCCAGATTGTTCAACAACTTCAGCACCTCGATGTGGACATTGTAGTGGCGAGCAATCGTCGAGAGCGTCTCGCCCGATTGCACCACGTGCTCGCGCGACGCCGGTCGTTGCGCCTGGACCGGCACCGCAATCGGTGCAACAGGTTGGTGGCGCGCACGATAGCGCTTGACACCGGCCAGGATGCCGGCGGCCAGATCACGTTGAAAGGCGGGTGTCCGAAGTTTCTTCTCTTCGGACGGATTGGAGATGAACGCGGTCTCCACCAGCACTGAGGGGATATCCGGTGCCTTCAGTACGGCGAAGCCCGCCTGCGCAACACGGCTGATATGCACCGGACCGACTCGGCGCAGCTCGCGCAGAATGTCCTCGCCGAGTTCCAGACTGTGTTCAATCGACTTGCTTTGCGAAAGATCCGCCAGCACCTTACGTACCATCGGCTCCTTGTCGTTCAAGCTCACGCCACCAATCAGATCCGAGGCATTCTCCTTGTCGGCCAGAAAGCGCGCCAGACCATGCGTTGCTCCACGATCGGAAAGTGCGTACACCGACGAGCCATAGGCATTGCGTCCGGGTACAGCATCGGCGTGAATGGAAATAAATAAGTCGGCCTGATGTGCACGAGCTCGCTTGAATCGTCGGTCGAGTGCGACATAGTAGTCGCCGTCACGAATCAGAACGGCACGCATTCCGGCCGACGCATTTACTTGCCGCGCCAATTCGCGCGCAATCGCAAGCGTGACATCCTTCTCGCGCGTACGATAACGCCGCCCCATCGCACCAGGATCCTCGCCACCGTGTCCGGCATCGACGGCGACAATCAAATCGCGTTCAATCGGACGTGCCGTTGCGGTGACGGCCGGCGCTGCATCCTCGGTTGCTTCCTCATCAGCCGCGCGCGCATCAAACAGGTCAACCACCAGTCGGTGGCCGTACGGTCCGGCCGGCTTGAGCAAAAAGCTCTTTGGTCGAACTGCGGCCTTAAGATCCAGAACGATGCGCACATCGTTCTTTTCCTTCGTTACACGCATCCCGGCGAGTAGTGGGCCCCTGGTGTCCGGCGGGGGAAGCGTCCCTCCTAACGCCGCGCGCTGAAGGTCGATAACCAGTCGTGGAGGATTAGTGAGCGTGCTGACGCGGTGCTGCAAAGGCGCACTGAGATCAAATACCAGGCGGGTCTGATCCGGAGCACTCCATTGGCGAAGATTCTGTACCGTCACGCGCGACGCCGCGGATGCGGCGAGGGCAACGGAAACGAGGAGCATCGCCAGCCAGCGCAAGCGAAGTTTCATCCCAGCTCCTTCAGCACCGCGGCACCGCGATCGCTGCCGGCAGCGAGCTCGACCGTGCGTTCCGAATCACTGCGCAGGATTTTAACGTCCACGTCCGGACCTGGCAAAAAACCACTGGCCTTGTCGGCCCACTCAACAATGCAAATTGCCTCGCCCGCCAGATAGTCGCGAATGCCGAGAAACTCAAGTTCCTCGGCATCCTGCAATCGGTACAGATCAAAGTGATAGACGGTGCGATCGCCAAGCTGGTACGGCTCCACCAAGGTGAACGTCGGACTCTTCACCGCGCCACGGTGCCCCAGGGCGTGCAGCATACCGCGAACCAACGTCGTCTTTCCGGCACCCAACGGACCGTTTAGATAGACACGCGTGCCAGCGCCCAATCGCCGCGCGAGTTCACCACCCAACTGCTCCATCGCCTGTTCGCTCGGGACCGTCCGCGTGAGGACCGTCACGTGACAACTCCATTCAGCACTTCCCGCAACCGCACCAGGAGATCAGACGCGAGCACACCGATTTCACCACCGCTCGTCGCGGCAAGATCACCGGCACTGGCATGAACCCACACGCCGAGTCGCGCGGCATCGACGGGAGAGAGCCCCTGTGCGCGCAGAGCGGCGATCACGCCGGTGAGGACATCTCCCATGCCGCCACTTGCCATACCCGGATTTCCGCCGTCGCAAAGATAAACCCTTGGGTCGCCGTGCGCGGCGACCAGCGTGCCCGCGCCCTTCAGCACACAAACCCCGCCATACTTGTCGCTGATGGCGCGCACGGCGGCAAACCGGTCGCGCTCGATCTCCTCCACCGAGCAGCCAAGCAGGCGGGCCGCCTCACCGGCGTGTGGGGTGAGAACCCAATCAGAACGATGCCGGCGCGATGGTGCGAGGAAAAAGAACAATCCGTCGGCGTCAATCACCAGCGGACGTTTGGCGGCGAGCGCAGCGCTGAACAGACGCTTGCCCCACGCGCCTCGCCCCAGGCCGGGACCCAGTGCCACGACCGTGGCCCGCGCAAGGAGCGGCTTCAGTGCCGCGACCGACGCGACGGGATAGGCCATCAGCTCGGGTCGGGCGGCATTCACCACAGCCGCGTGTCCCGGATGGGTTGCCAGCGTCACCATGCCGGCGCCGCAGCGATATGCTGCCTCGCCGCACAGGCGCACCGCCCCCGGCATGCCGGGAGCACCGCCGATCGCGAGTACGCGTCCGAAACTACCCTTATGCGCATCGCGAGCGCGCCGCCGAAGCAGGTCGCGCAACGAGGTTCGCGTAATGCGCTGCGCCGCCGGGGCAACCTCAGCGTGCACCTCGGCTGGCACCGAAAGATCGTCGAAATAGATCTCGCCGGCGTGTTCCCGGCCGCGAGCGGTGAACAACCCGGCCTTGAGCGCGACAAAGGTCAGCGTCGTATCGGCCCGTACCGCCGCGCCCAGCACCGCGCCGGTATCGGCGCTGAGACCGGAAGGAATGTCAATTGCGAGCACCGGTCGGCCGCTCCCGTTGATCGCCTCGATCGCCTCGCGCCAAACCCCGGTTACCGGACGTTCAAGCCCGGTGCCGAGCAGCGCATCAACGATCACGTCACTGTCAGCGAGCATGTCCGCGACAAAGGGTTCATCCATCACCCCGCTTGCCCGGGCAGCATCGCGCATCAGGGCAGCATCGCCCTTGACGGCGTCGGGTTCGCCCAGTGTCAGGACCCAGGGAAACAGGCCGGCGTCGCGCGCCAGTCGTGCGAGTACGTATCCGTCGCCGCCGTTGTTCCCCGGCCCGCAGACGATTGCAATCGCGCGCGCTCGCGGCCAGCGCAGGCAAAGCAGACGAAATGTCGCCTCGCCGGCGCGCTGCATGAGTGTCGCACTGGGAACGCCGTACTGCTCGCTCGCCAACCGGTCGAACTCGCGTACCGTCGCCGCACGATAGAGATATTCGGGTAGCATCCGTAGACCTTTCTGTACTCAGTATATGATAGGCGGCATGGCGACCGGCCGACACGCCTTGAGCGATGCGCAACTTGCGACGCTCGCGGACGACATCCGGGGCTGGGCCATGGCGCTCGGATTCCAGGCAATTGGCATCGCCGATACCGATCTCTCCGCAGCCGAACAACATTTGATTGAATGGCTGCATGCGGGGCGGCACGGTGAAATGGGCTACATGGAGCGGCACGGAACCCGCCGCAGCCGCCCGGCCGAGCTGATTCCGGGAACGCTACGTGTGCTTTCGGCCCGCATGGACTATTGGCCGGGTGCGGCGCGCGACGCGGAAGCGGTGCTGGCCGATGATGCACTCGGATACATCTCGCGCTACGCGCTCGGGCGCGACTACCACAAAGTGCTGCGCCAGCGCCTGCAACAACTCGCCGTGCACATCGAAGACGCCATCGGGCCGTTCCGGTATCGAGTCTTTGCCGATAGCGCCCCAGTACTCGAGAAGGCGCTCGCCGAGAAGGCTGGCATCGGCTGGATCGGGAAACACACCAATCTGCTCGAACAGCGCACCGGGTCGTGGTTCTTCCTTGGCGAACTCTACACGGACCTGCCACTGCCGGTGGATGCGCCGGCCACGAACCATTGCGGCACCTGCCAGGCTTGCATCGACATTTGCCCGACGCGCGCCATCGTCGCACCTTACCAACTGGATGCGCGCCGCTGTATTTCCTATCTCACGATCGAGTTGCGCGGCGCCATCCCGGTCGGGCTACGGCCAATGATCGGCAATCGCATCTATGGCTGCGACGACTGCCAGCTCGTCTGCCCTTGGAACCGCTTCGCCCGGTCAACTGCGGAAGGGGAGTATTCGCCACGGCACCAACTCGATGCGCCGCAACTACTGGCTCTATTTGCCTGGGACGAAAGCGAGTTCCTGGCGCGAACCGAAGGCTCGGCGATCCGACGCATCGGTTACGAATGCTGGTTGCGCAACCTGGCGATTGCAATCGGCAACGGCCCGCACACGCCGGCGGCGCATGCCGCGCTCCACGCCCGCGCCGACCACCCCTCCCCGCTGGTGCGTGAACACGTCGCCTGGGCGCTGGCGCGCCACGCCGGCGGCGCCTGAGCCGCCGCTCACTTCACGATGAAGTGCTCGCGGTAGTACTTGAGTTCGTCGATCGACTCGCGAATGTCGTCGAGCGCCTTATGGGTCGCCTTCTTCTGAAAGCCCGGCATCAGCTGTGGCTTCCAACGTGCCACCAGCTCCTTAACGGAACTGACATCGAGATTGCGGTAGTGGAACCAACCCTCAAGGGACGGCATATGCCGCGCGAGAAAGCGGCGATCCTGGCAAATGCTGTTGCCGCACATCGGCGACTTGTTCTTGGGGACGTATTGCCGGATAAACTCAAGCGTGGCGCGCTCGGCGGCGGCCTCATCGAGGGCCGATGCCCGCACGCGCTCAGTCAGCCCGGTGCCGCCATGCGTACGAGTATTCCACTCATCCATCGCTGCCAGCGCTGCGTCCGACTGGTGCACCGCGAGCACCGGGCCTTCCGCCACTAGATTCAGGTCACTATCGGTGATGATTGTGGCAATCTCGATGATTCGATCGCTGTCCGGATTTAACCCTGTCATTTCAAGGTCAATCCAGATTAACCCGGTGCCGGTGGCGACACCGTTCGGCGACTGCGCCATGCTTATTCTCCGTGCTTGATTTCAAATCAATTGGGCCCACATCATAGCATCATGGATACAGAGACTTTTCGACTGTTGTTTCTGGTAGTGCTGGGACTCATGCTCGCTACCCAACTTTGGTTGGCATCGAGACAACTGCATTACGTTGTGGCACATCGCGCGCGCGTGCCCGGTGCGTTTCGGGGCAAGGTTCCACTCAAAGCGCATCGCCGGGCAGCGGATTATACGGCGGCGCGCACGCGCTTCCGCCGTGTCGACGCTGTCATCGGGGCCATACTGTTGTTGGGGTGGACGGTCGGCGGCGGTCTCGATTTGCTCGACCAGCTGGTTCGCTCCGCGGGCTTCGGGCCGCTTGCGACCGGCACACTTTTTCTGGTCGGCACAATCCTGCTCATGGGTATCCTGGAATTGCCAGGATCGATTTACGAGACGTTTGTCATCGAACAGCGCTTCGGCTTCAACAAGACGACGCCGGGTTTGTTTGTCGCGGACCTGCTGCGCAATGCCCTGATCGCGCTGGCCTTCGGCGTGCCGCTCGCGCTCACGGCACTCTGGCTGATGGGACGTATGGGCACCTATTGGTGGATCTATGTTTGGCTGCTGTGGATGGGATTCACTCTCTTCATGGTGTGGGCCTATCCAACACTTATTGCGCCTTTATTCAATCGCTTCCGTCCCCTAAAGGCCGGTCCGATGCGCACCCGCATCCAGCACTTGCTGAAACGCACCGGGTTCAAGAGTCGCGGCATTTTTGTCGTCGACAGCTCACGCCGCACCACCCATGGCAACGCCTATTTCACCGGTTTTGGGCGCGCCAAACGAATTGTGTTTTTCGACTCGCTGCTCGCGACGCTGCGCGCCGGCGAGGTAGAAGCCGTCCTGGCGCATGAGCTTGGTCACTTCAAGCGTCACCACATCGCCAAACGTCTCGCAGTGCTGGCCGTGACGAGTCTCGCGGGGCTTGCCCTGCTCGGCTGGCTGCTGGAACAGCCCTGGTTTTATGCGGCCCTCGGGATGCGCGAGCCGTCGACACACGCAGCGCTCATGCTGTTCATGTTGGTTACGCCGGTGTTCACCTTCTTTGCGCAGCCGCTCTATGCGCGTGCCTCCCGAGCTCACGAATTCGAGGCCGACGAATTTGCCGCCGAGCAAACCAGCGCGCGATCGCTCGTGAGTGCGCTAATCAAGCTCTATCGCGACAACGCCAGTACCCTGACACCAGACCCCCTGCACTCGGCCTTCTATGATTCCCACCCGCCGGCACCGCTACGCGTCGCGCGCCTGCTTCGACACGCCTGACCCTCCGAGGACCGACGAATGAAAATTCTTGTACCGTTCGTGCTGCTCATGCTTGCCGCGACCAGCGCGCAGGCGGATTTACTACTACCCGGCGATGCCGGCCGTGGCGAAAAACTGCATCAGGCAAACTGTACCGGTTGCCACGATACGGGCGTCTACACACGGAGCAACCGTGGTATTCGCTCGATTGGTGGACTGCAGCAACGCGTCGATATGTGCAATACGCAACTTGAGCGAAATCTGTCGGACGCGGAGCGCAGTGACGTGGTGAAGTATTTGAACGAGCGTTTTTACCGCTTCCAATGACGCGCGAGGAACTCCTGCTGCGTCATTGCCGCCCGCAGGAGGGCAAGATCGCGTTCGATCGCGCGCAGGCTGAGCGCTGGCTCGCGACCATCCCGGACTGGAAGCTGAATCACGCGGCGTCGGGAATTGAACGGACCTTTCGGTTCCACGATTACTATCGGACACTGGCCTTCGTGAACGCCCTCGCCTTCATTGCGCATCGCGAGGATCACCATCCGGATCTCGAAGTCGGGTACAACCGGTGCACCGTGCGCTTTAGCACGCACTCCGTGGAGGGGCTGTCCGAGAACGACTTCATCTGCGCCGCACGGATCGACGCCCTACAGGGCTCCTAGGCCCGCAGCTCCCTCTCAGAACGCGCAACCATCAGGGAGCGGCGGTACCGTCGCGAGGCCAGCTGCAAAATCGCGCGGCAACGGCGCGGCTCGAAAGCCGGATTGAGGGGAACCCTTGAAAGCCACGCCACCGTAGCCGCCGGCGTTCATGTGCGCACGCACCCAGACAACCGTGGACGGCCGGATAGCGACTGGCCCGCCGCCACGCACGAAGGGTTGCTCATCGACATGGCTGTGCAGCAGTACTCGCCGATAGAGTAGCCGACCCTCTTCGCTTACGACCTCCCACCAGTCGGCATATTGTCGACAGCCGGTCTCAATGCTGCGCACGCCGACGTCGAAGTAATACGCACCGGACGCGCCACTTGCCTTGACTGAAACGACATCGGCAACAGCAACGCCAGCGGCGGCGAGCGCGTGCGGTTCCTTGCGCTTGACGGCCTCCGCCACGCCCGCATCGCGCGCGGCGGCCGACGGCGCGACCGCTTTTGACTGCTCGGCTGATGCGGTTCGCCCCGCTTCACGCTCCTCACGGAACGCCGCCCCGACAGGGGGCGCAGCCGGTTCGTCGGCTAGTCTGCCGGGCGCTACTTCTTCTTTTTTTTCCGCAATGGCGCGACCGGCACGCTCCGCGCGTGGCGACGCTGCAATCTTCCCCGCCTGTGGCACCGCCTCAGGCGCCAGACCAGGTCCCGCGCCGCGCTCACCCGAAAACATGTAGATGCCCACGATCAGTACCAGCACCGCCGCCAGCGATGCCGGTACATACCAGTGGGACGCAAATGGGCTTCCCGCGTAGCGAGGGCGGCTGACGGTGCGTGCAGCATCGAGCAGCGCGCGATCCAGATGCGGCGGAGGCTCATCGGCTGGCGCCCGTCGATAAATGCGCGAAAGCTTCGATTGACCACTCAGGTATTCTTCGAGCAAGCGGTTTGGATCGGACGTAGTCATGGCTTCAATCCCCCGTTTCCATTCCTTGACGGAGTTTCGCCACCGCATAGCGCAAACGGCTCTTGGTGGTCTCGGGCGGCACACCGGTTGCCTCGGCAATCTGCTCAAGCGTGAGGCCTGCCTCCTCGCGAAGCAGGAACGCCTCACGTTGGGCCTCGGGCAGTTCGGCGAGCAATGCCAACAGTCGTTGTACGTCCCGCGCGCGATCTGTCTGCACATCCGGTTGCATTGCATCAGGACCGGCGATGCGCTCCATCAGCGGGTCGTCCGGGTCATCATCGTACGATAATGGAACGCCGCTTCGCCCGCGTCGATAGTGATCAATCAGGCGATTGTGTGCCATCCGGTACAGATAAGTCGTGAAGCGTGCCTGCACCTCGTAGCGGGTCCGCGCCCGGATAAGATTCATCCACACGTCCTGAAAGAGTTCCTCGGCGACCGCCGGCTCGCGGCATTGCCGCACGAGGTAACGATAGAGCGGTGCCTTGTGACGTGTGTACAGTGACTCGAACGCCCGGGAATCGCCATCGCGATAGGCAAGCATGAGCGCCTCATCCGAACTTTCTCCATCCATGAGTTAGGAACGCATGGGCGGCGTTTCCGGGTCACCGTGCAGCGATCACGCCTCGCGCCGCCCGGTCAGGGCGCGCGCCAGCGTACCGCGGTCCGTATACTCCAGCTCGCCGCCAACCGGCACGCCGTAAGCGATGCGCGTGGCGCGAATTCCGTGCGCACGAACCAACTCCGACAGGTAGTGAGCAGTGGCCTCGCCCTCGACGGTGGGATTGGTGGCAAGCACTACTTCCTTGACGCGCCCGGTGGCGAGCAGAGCCTCCAGACGGGCAATTCCCAGCTCCTCCGGCCCGATTCCATCGAGCGGCGAAAGCCTTCCCATCAGAACGTAGTAAACACCGTTGTAGGCGCCGGACTGTTCGAGTGACACGAGATCCGAGGGTGTCTCAACCACGCACAACAGAGAGTGATCGCGACGCGACGATGCGCAGATCGCGCACAGCTCTTCCTCGGCGAAGTTGTTGCAGCGGGTGCAGTGGCGAATCTGCTCGGCAGCACTGGCGAGTGCCTGGGCAAGGATACGCATGCCCTCACGATCACGCTCCAGCAAGTGCAGCGCCATGCGCTGGGCGCTCTTCGGTCCCACACCGGGCAAACGGCGTAGCGCCTCCTTGAGTGCCTCCAGGATGGTTTCCTGACTCATGCGCGAACACCGTTCGCACTCGACCTGGTCTGGCCCTTCGAACGCGCCGCGGTGATCGTTCCGGCGCCCATTTAGAACGGAAGCTTGAGCCCCGGCACGTTGAGGCCGGCCGTAAGGCCCGACATGCGCTCCTGAGCCGTCTGTTCGACCTTGCGCACCGCATCGTTGATCGCAGCCGCGATCAGATCCTCCAGTACCTCCTTGTCCTCCTGCAGCAAAGAGGGATCAATCTGCACCTTGCGCACGTCATGGCGACCGCTCATGGTGACTGCTACCAATCCGCCGCCCGCGGCACCGGTCACCTCGACCTTGGTGAGCTCTTCCTGCGCCTTCTTCAGGTTCTCTTGCATGGCCTGCGCCTGCTTGAGAATGTTGCCAATTCCACCGCGCATGTTACCTCCGGTTACTTGGGCCGAATCGATGCCGGGTTTACCCGGGCACCGAAGGCCTGTTTGAGTGCTTCGACATTCGGGTCCTGCTCGATTGCGGCCACGGCTGCCTGCTGGCGCTGATCCTGTTGACGACGCCGCTCCTGCGCCGGCGTCTCGCCGGCGGCCTCGCCCACGCGAATAGCGATGCGCAACGCACGGCCGAAATGCTGCTCCAAGGCCTCGCGCAGCGCAGTCTCGCGCTCGCGATTGAGGAGCGACGCGTGCGCCGCATTCAGCACCAGCTTGAGTCCATCATCAGCCGCCTCCTCGATGACCGAATTATTCGCCAACTCGCGCACCAACCCCCCGAGCTTGAGCTGCGCGACCACCGCGCTCCAACTGGACTCGCTTAGTGACGCTGCTGACGGCGCCGCGGGTACCACAACGGGCGCCGCGCCGCGGCTTGAAGTCTTCGAGGGCTTCGCACCGGGCAACGGCGCGGGACGAGTTTCGCCCACTGCCGCCGGCCGGAACACGAGCATGCGCAACAGCGTCATCTCCAGCGCGGTTCGCGGATCGGGTGCCGAGAACATATCGCGCCGGCCCATCAGGGCAATCTGATAAAAGAGTTGCGTGTCTTCCGGCACCAGGCGCTGCGCGTGTGCCAGCACCCGCTCGCGCTCTGGTCCTTGCGCCAGTGCATCATCGGCTTGCGCCAACGCGATTCGATGCAATGTCCTCATCAGTTCATCCAGCAGCGCGCCGTAATCCGACTGATGCTCGGTGACCTCTTCCACCACCGCGAGCGTCCCCGCCGCATCCCCGTTTGCAAGTGCCGCGATCAGACGTTCCACACAGTCCTGGTTGATGGTTCCGAGCATGGCACGCACATCGGCATCTCGAAGCACTCCGCCGCCATAGGCAATGGCCTGATCAAGCAAGCTCAGCCCGTCGCGCATGCTGCCGTCGGCGGCCTGCGCCAGCAACGCGAGCGATGACCCATCGTATTCGACGCGCTCCACGTCGAGAATCTTGCGCAGTTGCGTCTCAATTTGTTCGGGGCTGAGTCGCTTCAGCGAAAACTGCAGGCAGCGCGACAGCACAGTGACCGGCAGTTTCTGTGGATCGGTGGTGGCGAGAAGAAACTTGACGTGCGGCGGCGGCTCTTCGAGTGTCTTGAGCAGTGCGTTGAAGCTGTGCCCGGAAAGCATGTGCACCTCGTCGATCAGGTACACTTTGTAGCGCCCCCGCGTTGGCGCATATTGCACATTGTCGAGAAGCTCACGCGTGTCGTCGACTTTGGTGCGCGAAGCCGCGTCGACCTCAATCAAGTCCACGAAACGCCCTTCGTCTACCTCACGACAGGCCGTGCACTCGCCGCATGGAGTAGAAGTCACACCGCGTTCACAGTTAAGGGACTTGGCGAGGATACGCGCGATCGTGGTCTTGCCGACGCCGCGCGTGCCCGTGAACAAGAAGGCATGGTGCAGCCGACCGTGATCGAGCGCATGCACCAGCGGGCGCACGACGTGGTCCTGCCCGACGAGCTCGGTGAAGGTGCGCGGGCGCCACTTTCGGGCGAGAACCTGATAGCTCACGGAAACCTATGGACCTCGACTTTGGTCAGTCCCATCGCCTCGCTGGAGCGAGGAATGGGTGGCGGCTCAAACCGGCCACACCCCGATACCCGAACCGGCTGCTGCGGCTGCTTCCTTCCGGACCTGACCGGGTTCACAACCTGTCGTCACCGAGGGGACCGGCTCTCGCCGCCGTAGTCATTTCATGGCAGAAGTCTACCATGTTGGCCGGTCAGCCGGCCGAAACGCCCGCCACTGCTGACTTCTACCGCTGCCAGCACATTGCGCACGCGTTGCGCGCCCCTGCCCTCTGGTTTAACCTTCGCCGTCCGTCGGCGGCCGCATACGGCGTTCGCAGGGCTCGCAGGCTTGCATGGCGACCGTGCCGACACAGTTTTCTGGAGAGGTGTCCGAGCGGTCGAAGGAGCACGACTGGAAATCGTGTATACGGCAAAACCGTATCGAGGGTTCAAATCCCTCCCTCTCCGCCAGTCCAAAGAAAATGGAGCCTATTGGCTCCATTTTTTTGTGCTCGCGAAGAATACCGGGCCTCCACACGCATCGAGCAATTTTCCGGAGCATCCTCTCCAGGACTACTCAACTGCCCCCTCGCGGCAATGTGCTCAATCCGCCGGCGAGCACGTAAACATCCAGGCCCCGCTCCGCCAACAGGAATGCCGCTGCCGTGCTGCGACTGCCGGTCTCGCAAAGCGCGACAAACTTTCGCGAGGCATCGAGCTGTGGCGCCTTCATTCGCAACAAATAGAGCGGCAGATTCACGCTCCCCTTTATTGAGCCTTGGCGAAATTCGTCTTCGGTGCGCACATCGAGAAGTCCCGCGCCGGCCTTCGCAAGCTCGCGCGCCTGCGCAAGCGTTACGGTCCGGACCAGCGGCGCCTTGAGCAGCGCATTGAAGTCGTCGGCACCGAGCCGCATCAGCACGCCTGACGTCAGCATCATTACCGTCGCATTGCGTGGTGCACCAGCGAGCAACGCCTCTTCGCCAAACCCCTGCCCCGCGTTAAGCTCTCCAAGCATCGCTACCTTTCCCGAGTCGGCCTTGCGCGACACATTAGCCCGCCCCTCGCGGATGACGTAGTAATGGTCCCCTCGGTCACCCTGCTTGATGATCACCTGCCCGGCCTTTACGTCGACTGGCTCAAACCGGGCAAACAGAGCGCTGATATTGGCCGCGGGCAACTGCTGAAACGTCTCTTGCCGCAAGAGCGTCATCATCCAGTCCGAGTCGGCGGACTGATCAAATTCGACCACCTCGATGCCACCGGCTTGAGCACTTTGCTCCAGAGTAATCAGTCGGTCGAGCAGGCTGCTGTCGATACGTGCAATTGTTGCATCGCGTTTCACCACCCCCGAAGACTGCCGCGGCTTAAGCTGCGCCAATGCGTAGCGTGCTGCGTCACTACCGGCATCGACCAGCCGCTCACTCCCTAGCTCCCTGGATCTCAGCAGCATGCCGCCTGACAACAGATATATTGAGTCGTGGTCGGTATCGCCTTCCCGAAAAACCGTCTGTCCCGCACGCACCGATTCGATCGCGGCGCGACGCACGACCTCGCCGAGGCTTTCCTCAGACAGCGCGTTCAGCGGAATGAGATGTCGGAACAGGTCGATAGAAGTCACGGCATCGCGAGTCAGATCAGTGTCGCCATTCTAGCAACGCGGATCGGCAGCCGACACCCGAGTTCGCTGACTGTGATGCACCAAGAGCAAAGGGGCCCCGGCGGGGCCCCTTTCTTTGTCGACTTGGCGGAGAGGGTGGGATTTGAACCCACGGTGGACTTGCGCCCACGCCTGATTTCGAGTCAGGTACATTCAACCGCTCTGCCACCTCTCCGGGGGCCGCATAGGATACGTGGACTCAATGCCGCCCTCAACCCCGCGTTGGCCGCACTGCCGCGCTCTTTGGTGACAACCCTCTCACTCGCCGCTACGCTTGTTGACATGACCGGCCCGGCGCCCGCCGAACCTGTGTCGCGTAAGCATCTCCAAGGCATGGCCGTCGCCCGGTGCCTGCTTTGCGTTCTTCTGTTACTGCTTACCGGTTGCTTCCTTTTTGAAGACAACAAGCTGCGTGCCGTAAAGTCTGCCCGTGAGCTCGTGGTCCTGACGAGCTTCGGCCCCACCACCTATTTCGAAAATCCGGAGGGTCCAGCCGGCTTTGAGTATGACCTCGCCAAGGCATTCGCTGACCACCTTGGCGTGCGCCTGCGTGTCGCTGCGGTGCGTAGCTTCTCGGAGGTACTGCCGCGACTCCTGGATGGCGAGGCCGACTTCGCTGCTTCCGGCATTACGATTACCGATGCACGCCGTGCGATGGTCAGATTTACGCCGCCCTATCAGCATGTCCGGCAGCAGGTCGTCTATCGTCGCGGGGCAAACCGGCCTGCCGACGTGGCCGCGCTTATAGACCGGGAAATCGAAGTCCGCGCCGGCACCAGCTATGTCGACCGGCTCACCGAACTGAAACAGGAATATCCTGATCTCACATGGACTGAAGTCGACGATCGCGAAACCGAAGATCTTCTACAGGCCGTATGGGAAGGCCTGCTCGATGTCACCGTCGCCGATTCGAACATTGTCGCCGTCAATCAACAATACTTTCCCGAACTGCAAGTTGCTTTCGAGCTGAACGACTCCGAGGGTCTGGGTTGGGCCTTTCCACCAGGTCCGGACAACAGCCTGTACGATGAAGCAGTGAGCTTTCTTGAATCTGCCCGCACCTCCGGCGAACTCGCCAATCTGATCGAGCGCTACTACGGGGCCGCTAGCCGTTCCGGCTACGTCAACATGACGGTCTATCAACTGCGCGTCCAGACGCGCCTTCCGGAGTATCAATCCCTCTTTGAGGCAGCTGCCAAGCTAACCGGGCTCGATTGGCGGCTGCTTGCCGCCATTGGCTACCAGGAGTCATTCTGGGACCCGAAGGCGATTTCCCCTACCGGGGTGCGTGGCATGATGATGCTGACGGAAGAGACGGCCAAGCAACTTGGCGTCGTGAACCGCCTCGATGCAAGACAAAGCGTCATCGGTGGCGCGCAATATATCGCGCAATTGATCGAGCGCATCCCCGCCACGGTTTCCGGACCCGACCGGCTATGGATGGCACTTGCCGCCTACAATGTCGGTCCTTACCACCTCGAGGACGCGCGCACCATTACCCAGCGCCAGAAGGGTGATCCGAACAAGTGGCTAGATGTGAAGGATCGGCTCCCGTTGCTTTCCAGAACGAAGTGGGCCAAGGCGGTTCCATATGGCTACGCACGCGGTTCCGAAGCAGTGATTTTTGTGAACCGCGTGCGCGCCTACTACGACGTGCTGGTGAAGCTCGATGAAGAGGAGCGTGCGCGCCGCGGCACGGAAGCCCTCAAACTCAATGCGCCCGCACTCTAGGCGCGCCCACCCTGGGATTCGTCGCGTCGCCTAGCGAAAAACCTCTTCAAGAGCCCGCCGCACTCCTCAGCCAGAACTCCTCCCACAACCAGCGCGCGGTGGTTCAGGCGGTCGTCGGCCAACAGATTGAACACGCTGCCACCGGCCCCCGCCTTCGGGTCCACCGCACCGTAAACCACCCGCGCGATACGCGCATGCACAATGGCGCCGGCACACATCGCACAGGGTTCGAGCGTTACATACAGCGTGGTACCGGGAAGCCGATAGTTCTGTGCGTATTTGGCGGCTGCGCGCAGCGCGACCATTTCCGCATGGGCACTCGGATCGCGCGCCGCGATTGGCTGGTTCCAGCCCTCACCTACAATCCTGCCGTCCTCCACGACCAATGCTCCCACCGGCACTTCATCCATTTCCTCGGCGCGGCGTGCAAGCTCAAGCGCGCGGCGCATGAAACGTTCGTCAGCGACTGGATCGGAATTTGGGCTGCGCGCCGCGAACGGCGCGCCGGCAGGCTCGTCCGGATCTACTCCCATTCGATCGTCGCCGGCGGTTTGCCGGAGATATCGTAGACCACGCGTGAGATACCCTTCACTTCGTTGATGATGCGGTTGGATATCCGCCCCAACACCTCGTAAGGCAGCTGTGCCCAATTGGCGGTCATGAAATCCACCGTCTCGACTGCGCGTAAAGCGACCACGTAGTCGTAGGCACGGGCATCGCCGAGCACTGCAACCGACTTCACCGGCAAGAACACGGCGAACGCCTGGCTGACCTTATCGTAGAGCTCCGCGCGGTAAAGCTCCTCGAGATAAATAGCGTCCGCACGCCGCAAGACATCGGCATACTCCTTCTTTACCTCACCGAGAATTCTGACACCGAGACCGGGCCCCGGGAACGGGTGACGATGGATCATCTGGTGCGGAAGCCCGAGCTCGGTGCCGATACGACGCACCTCATCCTTGAACAGCTCGCGCAGCGGTTCCAGGAGCTTGAGGTTCATTAGTTCCGGCAAGCCGCCGACATTGTGATGCGACTTGATGACGTGGGCTTTCTTGGTCTTGGCGGCGGCGGACTCGATTACATCCGGGTAGATTGTCCCCTGTGCGAGCCACCTGGCGTTGCGAATCTTCTTCGCTTCTTCTTCGAAAACCTCGATGAACAGACGCCCGATGATCTTTCGCTTCTGCTCGGGATCAGCGACGCCCTTGAGCGCGGAGAGAAAGCGCTCCTCGGCATCTACCCGAATAACCTTTACCCCCATGTGTCGGGCAAACGTTTCCATTACCTGATCGCCCTCGTTGAGGCGCAGCAGGCCGTTGTCGACAAAAATGCAGGTGAGCTGCTTCTCAATGGCACGATGCAGCAACGCCGCCACAACAGACGAATCAACACCGCCCGAAAGACCGAGCACCACCTCGTCGCTGCCCACTTGCTGGCGCACCGACTCGACCATATTGTCGATGATGCTGCCGGGCGTCCAGAGCGTCTGGCAGCCGCAAATGTCGTGTACGAAGCGCTGCAAGATTACGCGCCCCTGCGTGGTGTGCGTCACCTCGGGATGGAACTGCACGCCATAGAATCCGCGCGTCTCGTCCGCGATGCCAGCAAATGGCGCATGATCGGTCTCGGCGATCACGTGGAAGCCGGGCGGCAGCTGGATCACACGGTCACCGTGACTCATCCATACATGCAACCACTCCGAACCGTCGGCTTCAGATTCGTCGCGCATGTCCCGAAACAGGCGTGAGTGTGCCCGCATGCGCACACGCGCATAACCGAATTCGCGTTCGTCCGAACCCTGGACCGCGCCCCCAAGCTGGGCGGCCATCGTCTGCTGTCCGTAGCAGATACCCAGGACCGGCACGCCCATCTCGAATATTTCCTGGGGCGCGCGGGGCGTGCCTGCCGCGGTGACGGTTTCTGGTCCACCGGAGAGGATGATGCCGCGCGGCGCAAAGGCGCGTATTTCCTCGATCGGAGTATCCCAGGAGTACAGCTCGCAGTAGACCCCGGCCTCGCGCACCCGTCGCGCAATGAGCTGCGTGGTCTGCGAACCAAAGTCGAGAATGAGGATGCGTTGTGCGTGCGGATCGGTCACGGGACGATCACACGAGCCTGGCTTGTCAGCTGCGTTGGTAGTTGGGCGCTTCCTTCGTGACCATCACATCATGCACGTGCGATTCGCGGATGCCGGCATTGGTGATGCGCACGAACTGCGACCTGGTGCGAAGAGACTCGATATCAGACGACCCGGTATAGCCCATCCCGGAACGCAAACCACCCATCAGTTGGTGGATGATGTTAGGCATGGGGCCCTTGTAAGGTACTCTCCCCTCGACTCCTTCCGGCACGAGCTTGTCAGCAGTTGCGCCTTCCTGGAAATAGCGATCGCTCGAACCCTCTCCCATGGCACCGAGCGACCCCATGCCGCGATAACTCTTGTAGGAGCGGCCCTGGAAGATCTCGATCTCGCCGGGCGCCTCATCGGTCCCCGCGAGCAGACTTCCTACCATGACGCAATGCGCGCCAGCGGCGATCGCCTTGGCGATATCGCCGGAGTAACGAATGCCGCCATCGGCAATCACGCCAACCCCGGAATCGAGCAGCGCGTCCGCCACATTCGACACAGCCGTGACCTGCGGAACGCCGACACCCGCTACCATGCGGGTTGTACAGATCGAACCCGGACCGATGCCTACCTTGACCGCATCGGCGCCCGCGTCGCGCAGCGCCCGCGCCGCGTCGGCGGTCGCAATGTTTCCGCCGATCACCTGCATCTCGGGGAAATGCTTCTTGATCCATCGAACCCGATCCATCACGCCCTCGGAATGCCCGTGCGCGGTATCCACGACAATGACGTCCACGTCGGCGGCCACCAGCAGCTCGACACGCTCCTCGGTTCCCTTGCCGACACCGACCGCGGCGCCCACCCGCAACCGTCCTTTGGCATCCTTGGCGGCACGCGGATATTCCTGGGACTTCTGGATGTCTTTGACTGTGATCAGACCCTTGAGGCCGAACCCTTCGTCCACCACAAGCACCTTCTCAATGCGGTGCTGGTGCAGCAGCTTCTGGATTTCGTCCCGTGTGGCGCCTTCCTTAACCGTCACAAGCTTTTCCTTCGGGGTCATGATGCGCGAGACCGGCTCGTCATAGCGGGTCTCAAATCGCAGGTCACGGCTCGTGACGATACCGACCAACCGGTCACCGTCAGTCACTGGCACGCCCGAGATGTGGTGGGCACGTGTCAGCTCAAGCACCTTGCCAATCGTGGCATCCGGGGCGACGGTAATCGGACTGGTGATCACTCCTGATTCGTATTTCTTTACGCGCCGCACCTCTTCGGCCTGACGGGCCGGGGACAGGTTCTTGTGGACAATACCGATGCCACCTTCCTGCGCGAGACAGATGGCCCCGCGGGCTTCGGTCACGGTGTCCATGGCCGCCGACAACAGCGGAATATTGAGCGTGATATGGCGGGTGAGCTGGGTCTGGAGAGACACGTCCCGAGGCAGGACGGACGACTGCGCAGGGACCAGCAGGACATCGTCGAATGTCAGTGCTTCCTGTGCGATCCGCATGCGGTATTATACGTATCCGCGCCGGGCGCGAAAAGGCCCGGCGGTCGGCGTTGACGGCCCCCGGCGTCTCGCGTTAGTGTCAAACCCTACAAGAAATCGCTATCGCATAACCCCATTTTTTTCTACCCAGGAGGAATTCATGAAGCACACTCTCTTGTGCACCGCCGTTGTCATCGCTCTCGCAGGCTGCGCCGGTGGTGGCGGGTCGGCTGCGACCGCCGATGAAGTCAGCAAGACCATCGCTCAGGCGGAAAACGAGATCATGCTTGCCAAGAAGGCGGACTCGCTCTGGACTAACACTGAGAAACACCTTGCGGCGGCTAAGGAAGCACAAAAGGCAGGCGACAATGACAAGGCCCTGAAGTCTGCCAAGAAGGCCATCAAGGAAGCCCAGGCCTCGGTGAAGCAGGCTGCAGATAACGCAAACCCGACGCCCACCTGGTAAGGGCATCGGCGTAGCAAGGAAAAGGCCGGGTTTGCCCGGCCTTTTTTCTTTTTAGCACTGGCGCTATGGTTGCGCGATGCTGTCCACAACCAGCACTAATTCCCTGCGCGACATTTACAACGTGTCCCGCCTCAACCGGGAGGCGAAGACTTTGCTGGAAGGCAGCTTTCCTGCCATCTGGATAGAAGGGGAACTCTCGAATCTTTCCCGCCCGGCCTCGGGTCATGTCTACTTTTCGCTCAAAGACGCTCAGGCCCAGGTGCGCTGCGCCTATTTTCGCCAGTACCAGCGTCCCCCCGCCCTGGCAATTCGCGATGGACTTCATGTGCTGGCCCGCGCCCGGGTTAGCCTCTACGAGGGTCGTGGTGACTTCCAGCTCATCGTCGAGTACCTCGAAGAGGCTGGGGAAGGCGCGCGCAAACGAGCCTTTGAGCTACTCAAGCAGCGCCTGAGTGCCGAAGGACTATTCGACAGTGCCCACAAGCGACCCCTACCGCGCCTGCCACATCGTATCGGGCTCATCACGTCGCCGAGTGGGGCCGTGCTCCACGACATCGTGACAACCTTGCGACGTCGTTTTCCTGCCATCTCCGTACTGCTGTATCCGGTACCGGTACAGGGCGAAGGTGCCGCGGAAAAGATTGCCGCGGCAATTCGCCTCGCCGGTGTGCGCCGCGACTGCGATGTGCTGATCGTCGCCCGCGGAGGTGGGACGCTCGAGGATCTCTGGGCCTTCAACGATGAGATCGTCGCGCGGACTATTTTCGATTGCCCCATCCCGATCGTTGCCGGCATTGGACACGAAGTTGACTTCACCATTGCCGACTTCGTCGCGGACGCTAGAGCTCCCACGCCGACTGCCGCGGCGGAGCTGTTGAGCCCCCATCAGGACGAGTGGCTCATGGCCTTTACCAACACCGGTCAGCGACTATTACGCAGCATGCGCCAGCGCCTCGAGCGCTCCAACCAGCATCTCGACTGGCTGACAGCACGCGTGGTGCATCCGCGCCAACGCGTTGCCTTGATGCGCGAGCGCCTCGAGGCGATGCGTCGTCATCTCGGAGCAGGTGCGCGCGCCCTGCTCGCAGCGATGTCCGCCCGCGAACATTCGCTCGAGGCACGCCTGCGCGGCTGCTCCCCGGCCGCGCGATTACGGGCTACGGGCATTGACGAGGCGCATCTCCATCGGCGCCTGCAACTCGCCATGACGCAGCGCCTGCGACGCAACCGTGAGCACCTGCACGAACAGGCTGCACGACTTAACACACTTAGCCCCCTGGGAACGCTTGCGCGCGGTTACGCTATCGTTCGCAAGGCGGGTATGATCGTGCGCGATGTATCGGGAATCCGACCGGGCGACAAAATCGAGGCCCGCGTCGCGCATGGTGAGCTCGCCTGTGTCGTGGAATCACGCCGTGAATCCTAGCTGCACCGCACTGGTGTTGGCCGCGTTCGTGGCTCCCGTCTTTGCGCAAACGCTGCCGCGCGCAGACCAGGTTCCGGGCGGGGTGGCGCTTGTCGACCTTGGTCCCGCCAGCGCCCCGCGACCAACTGCCCGATTTCAGGGCGAGCCTATCATGATCGTGAAGCACACTGATCGCTGGACCGCGGTTGTTGGTCTGCCGTTGTCGCTCAAACCGGGTGATCATGACCTCGACGTTCAAAGCAGCGGACAGAAGGTCGCCGCAACTTTCGCGGTGGCGGCAAAGCAATATCCGGCCCAGCACATTCGCATCAAGGAAAGGCGCATGGTCGATCCGGGGCCGGAAGACCTGAAACGCATTGCCCGTGACCAGGAGGTCATCCGCCGCGCCTTTGCCAGCTGGCGCGACGATCCCGCACCCCCGCTAAGCTTCGTTCTGCCAACCCAAGGGCGCCTGAGCAGTGAGTTCGGCTTACGTCGTTACTTCAATGGCCAGGCGCGCCAACCGCACAGTGGGCTCGACATCGCGGCACCCACCGGCACGGCCGTGTTAGCCCCCGCGGCCGGCGTGGTAGTGGCGATCGGCGACTACTTCTTCAATGGCAAGACCATTTTCATTGACCATGGCCAGGGCCTGGTCAGCATGTATAACCATCTCAGCCGTATAGCCGTCATCGACGGGGCGCAGGTCCGGCGTGGTGAACTGATTGGCAATGTGGGCGCGACCGGTCGTGTCACCGGCGCGCATCTTCACTGGACAGTGAG
>LJVB01000155.1 GCA_001304215.1 Acidithiobacillales bacterium SM1_46
AGCAACGACCGCTCGTCAAACTGCAGACGCGTCTAAGTCGTTGAAGAAAATGGAGGCTGGGGTCGGAATTGAACCGGCGTACACGGATTTGCAGTCCGCTGCATGACCACTCTGCCACCCAGCCGTATCGGGGGCGAACAAAAAAGGGAGGACGGATCCTCCCTTTCAGAGACTGGAGCGGGAAACGAGGCTCGAACTCGCGACCTCAACCTTGGCAAGGTTGCGCTCTACCAACTGAGCTATTCCCGCGAAAGAACAGGCATTTTACGGTCCACCACCCGACTGTCAAGCGCGTGTGTCTCACCGCTGATTCAGTGACGGCCAAGCGGCCTGGACGTAAACGAACATGGACCAGAGGGTCAGCCCGGCTGCCACATAGAGAAGCAGTTCCCCTATCCGGAAGATTGGCAGGCCTGCGAGCGGCGCCTGCCAGAGCAGAAACGGAATGGCCACCATCTGTGCGCCGGTCTTGATCTTGCCAATCAGGGAAACCGCCACATGCGAGCGCTTGCCGAGTTCCGCCATCCATTCGCGCAGTGCCGACACGGCGATCTCCCGGCCCAGGATCACAAGAATCACGAACGCGAAGAGGCGCGCGTCAACCACCAGAGACAGCACCTGCGGATCGGACACGAGCAGGATCAGTGCGGCGGCGATCATGAGCTTGTCGGCGACTGGATCGAGAAATGCCCCAAACGGCGATAGCTGTTCGAGGCGCCGGGCGAGATAACCATCAAGCCAGTCCGTCACAGCGGCCAATATGAAGATTCCCGTCGCAAGCTTATGCGACAACGGATGAGGCAAATGGTAGGCGATAACGAAAAGCGGGATCAGAACAATCCGCAATAACGTCAGAATATTGGGCGCATTCCAGGGCATACGTCAGGCGGACTGCTCATGAAAATGATCGTAGATACGCTGCGCCAATTCGCGACTTACGCCCGGCACGCGCGAGATATCCTCAACCCCGGCACGCGCGAGCTCGCGCAGCCCGCCGAAATTCTTCAAGAGTGCCTGGCGGCGGCGCTCGCCAACACCAGGAATACCTTCCAGCACCGAAGTTGTGCGCGACTTCGCACGGCGTTGCCGATGACCGGTGATTGCAAAGCGATGTGCCTCGTCCCGAATCTGCTGGACCAGGTGCAAGGCCGAAGAGTTCGCCGGCAGTATAGAGGGCCCTGTCTGGCCCGACAAGAAAAGCTGCTCCTTGCCCGGCTTGCGCTCGGGACCCTTGGCAACGGCCACCAGACGGACACCCCCCAACTGCAGCTCCTGCAGCACCGCCACACCGGCCGCGAGCTGCCCCTTGCCGCCGTCGATCATGAGCAAATCGGGGAGCTTGCCCTCCCCCTCCTTCAGGCGACGGTAGCGGCGCATCAGGGTCTGGGTCAATGCCCCATAGTCGTCACCCGGCTGAATACCCTCGATGTTGAATCGCCGGTAATCGCTCTTCAACGGTCCGTTGACATCGAATACCACGCACGCACCGACGGTCGCCTCGCCCATCGTATGGCTGATGTCGAAGCATTCGATACGCTCGGGGCTCGCATCCAGGCCGAGCGCATCACGTAGCGCGTCGAGCCGTTCAGCCAGACTGGTCTTGCTCGCGAGCCAGCGCCGCAAATGATCAGCAGCATTGATGGTCGCCATTCCTACCCAGCGACGCGGTTTGCCACGCGCGGCAACGCCAACCGAGACGGAATGGCCCGACTGCTGCGAAAAGGCGGAGGCCAGCCACTGCATGTCCGGAACCGTGCAATTCAGATAGATCCGTGGCGGGATCGCCTTGCCGAGATAGTACTGCGGGAGAAACGCCGCCAGCACAGTTGCAGCCGAATCCTCGGCACCCATTCGGGGATAGAACGTTTTGCTGCCCAGATTTGCACCGTTGCGAATGAAAGTTACCTCCACGCAGGCGGCATCACGCTGCACAACCACCGCCAGGACATCGGCGTCTCCACTCGTTCCAATGATGTACTGCTTTTCCTGTATCCGGCGCAACGCGGCGATACGATCGCGATAAAGCGCCGCCCGTTCGTAGTCCAGGTTCTCGGACGCCCGCTCCATGCGCTTGACGAGTTCCGTGACCACCGCCGAGCTGCGGCCTTCCAGAAATAGTACGGCATCCTTCACATCCTGTTGGTAGCGCTCAGGGTCAATGAGGCCGACGCAGGGCCCAGAGCACCGCTTGATCTGGTATTGAAGACACGGCCGTGAGCGGTTACGAAAAAAGCTGTCTTCGCACTGACGCACCAGAAACACCTTTTGCAGCAAGTGCAGACTGTCGCGCACCGATGCCGAGGACGGATACGGACCAAAATAGCGACCTTTGGCGCGCTTGGTGCCCCGGTGAAAGCCGATGCGCGGGAATGGCTCGCCGTCACTGATGAATATATAAGGATAGCTCTTGTCGTCGCGCAGCAGGATGTTATAGCGAGGATGCAGCGTCTTGATAAGATTGTTTTCAAGCAGCAGTGCCTCGTTTTCCGTGTGCGTCACGGTCGTCTCGATTGCCGCCACCTGGCGCATCATCGAGAGCACCTTGGGCGGCTGCCCACTCACGCGAAAATACGACTGCAAACGCTTGCGCAGATTGCGGGCCTTGCCGACGTAGAGAACGTCCCGATCCGCATCCAGCATGCGGTAGACACCGGGGGTTGTGGGAAACGAGGGAAGGAGCTGCTTTGCGTCCAACATTCTGTTACGACGCTTGAAGCGAGACCGCCTTTCTCAGCACCGAGCGAAACATCGCGGGCGTGAGGCGACGCGTCTGAGTGTTATAGCGACTGCAGTGGTAGGAGTCGAGAAGATTCAGCGATGCCGGCAATCGATGTCGTGCCCCGTGTCGAAACGGAAATGCTCCGGGCCGCAGGTCGCGTGCCATCAGGATTGCCTGATGCGCAACGCGCCCAAGCGCCAGCACGACCGACCCAGGCCGCAGGGCACGCAACTCTTCGCGCAAATATCGGTTGCACTCCCTCACTTCGGCAGGTAGCGGCTTATTGGCGGGAGGCAGGCACTTTACCGCATTCGTGATTCGGCAACCGCGTAGCGCGAGACCATCCCGGCGGCTGACGGCCTTGGCGCGAGTCGCCAGCCCCAATTCATGCAGGGTTTGATACAGCAGGATCCCCGCGTAGTCGCCAGTAAAGGGCCGACCAGTGCGATTCGCTCCATGCATTCCCGGAGCCAGGCCGACAATAAGCAGCCATGGCTGGCGCGCCCCGAACGGCGCCACCGGGCGGGCATGGTAAGCCGGATACTCGGCCCGCACGTCGCGAAGATAGCCTGCCAGCCGTGAGCAGCGCTGGCATCTTGGGTCAAACTGAACCATTACACGCTTCTATGCCATCTATAATGCAATCGCAAAAAAATTCACACTTTGTTGTATTACCAAGTAAATCCATGATTCTGTCATAGTCGCAAGATAGCCCACGCGTTTTGCCATCTTTATCTAGGCGGGATGATCAGCAAGGCCCAGCACGACTGACCCACTTCCCAAGCCACTTCGGCGCAGGAAGATTCCGTCGGGAGAGGGAAATCTGGGGCGACACGCCGAGGCGCCGCCGGTCGCGTGTCAGCCGACACGGACCATATTGGTCCCCGAGAAGATCTCGGCAATCTCGTGGTGCACCCGCTGACCAGCAACTTTTTGCTCCTGCGGCGAGAGATCGGCCTCTTTCACGCCAAACAGGTAGTTATCCAGCTTGGAGTCCTTGAGCATCATCTTGGTGTGGAAGATATTCTCTTGATACACATTCACATCAATCGCCTGGTAGCGGGCCAGGGTCTGCTTGTCCACAAAATTCTGGATCGAGTTGATCTTGTGATCGATGTAGTGCTTCACACCCTTCACATCCCGTGTGAATCCGCGAACACGGTAGTCAATGATGACGATGTCCGACTCCAGGCTATGGATGAGGTAGTTCAACGCGCGCAACGGCGAGATTTTCCCACAGGTCGATACATCGATATCTGCCCGGAAAGTCGCGATGCCGTTGGCCGGATCCGGATGTGATTCCGGGTAGGTGTGCACGGTGATGTGGCTCTTATCGAGATGCGCCACTACCGACTCCTTGTGGGGTGCTTCCAACTGGAGCTCCAGGTTGTTCTCGCCGCGTGCGCTGGCATCCGGCAACGGTCCAGGCGCCTCAGGATTAAGGGGCTCCTCGGTGATAGGAAGCTCCGAAATCAGCATAGTCACACTCGCGCCCTGCGGGTCGTAATCCTGGTGCGCGATATTGAGAATGTTGGCGCCGATAATCTGGGCGACCTCGGTGAGGATCTGGGTCAGCCGGCGCGCGTTGTAAGCCTCGTCGATGTAGCTAAGGTACTCGCGCTGTGCCTCTTCGTTGGGGGCATAACAGACATCATAGATATTGAAGCTCAGCGTCTTCGTGAGATTGTTAAAACTCTCGAGCCTGAGCTTCTTGAGCGGCTTGAATAGATCCAATGCAGTTGTCCTCTCCGACGGCGGGGTGCGGCTGGCCGCGCCGATTAGCGCATATTCTAGTTCAATTCAGCCGCCATCTGTACCGTCACCGCGTCGATGCTTCACTACATTTCAGGCGATGGCGACCTGGGTAACGGCATGTACGGCCTCGCGATAACCATGGTCGCGCGCCAGCTCCAGAAGGCCGGACGCGGGCCGACCATGCATTCGCACCAGCCGCAGGTGCAGCACCGGGTCGTCGTGCGGACCCAGCCCGTCAAGCAGCTGATCGGCTGCGGCCGGATCGTTGCAGACCAGCACCATGTCGCAACCAGCGTCGAGGGCTGAGCGTGCACGTGCCACGACGTCGCCGGCACCCTTGGCGCCCTCCATCGACAGATCGTCGCTGAAAATGACCCCCTGGAAGCCCAGTCGACCGCGGAGGATCTCCTTAAGCCAGAAGCGCGAAAACCCTGCTGGCTGGCGATCGACGCGCTCGTAAACGACGTGAGCAGGCATGATTCCCTCTATTCCGTAGTGCACGAGCCGTTCGAAGGGCCGCACGTCCTCGGACAGGATATCGGCCAACGGCCGTCCATCCACGGGCAATGCCAGATGCGAGTCAGCAGGCACGCCGCCATGGCCGGGAAAATGCTTGCCGGTAGCGGCCATTCCGGCGCGGTGCATTCCATGCACATAGGACTGTGCCAGATCAGCAACCACGTCCGGATCGGCATGAAACGCCCGATCGCCGATCACAGCGCTTAAGCCACGGTCGAGGTCGAGCACTGGAGCGAAGCTGATATCCACGCCCACCGCCCGCAGTTCTGCCGCCATCAGCCAGCCGGCAAGCTCCGCCAGCCGGCGCGCACGCTTGGCATTGTCGTCGTAGATCTCTCCAAGCTGGCGGGCAGCTGGCAGGCGGGAAAAGCCCTGACGAAAGCGCTGGATGCGCCCACCCTCGTGATCAACCGCGACCAACAGCTGGGGTTCGCGCAACTCGTGAATCTCCCGCACCAGCGCCTCAAGCTGTGTCAGGGACTCAAAATTGCGCGAGAACAAAATCACCCCGCCCACCAGCGGGTGGCGCAGACGCTCGCGGTCTTCGCCCGTGAGGGCGACCCCCGCAATATCCAGCATGACGGGTCCGAGCGACATCATTACTCCTTTATCAGAACGCGTGTACCCGCATCGACCAGGTCGAACAACCGCACAAGATCGTCATTTCGCATCTTGATGCAACCTCGCGAGGACGGCACGCCCATCGGATCATCGTCTGGACAACCGTGGATGTATATGTAGCGGCGCATCGTATCGACCCGGCCAAGTCGGTTTCGCCCAGGCTCGCAGCCGCACAGCCACAGGATCCTGGTCAGAATCCAGTCGCGTTCAGGATACGCGGCGCGTAGCGCTGTCGAGTAGATCTCGCCAGTTGGACGGCGAGCCACGAATACCGAATTGCTCGGTTCGCCCGCGCCGATCTTGGCGCGAATATAATGCATGCCGCGCGGCGTGCGTTC
>LJVB01000027.1 GCA_001304215.1 Acidithiobacillales bacterium SM1_46
AACCAGTCACTTGGGAGCGTCCTTGGGGACGCCGGCCTGCTTACCATCCTTTCTTTCAATCGCGCGCAGGAGGAAGAAGCGGACCTCACCGCGCTCGCTACCCTCGCCCGTTATTACGGGCACGTAGCCGGCGCTGACACGTTCTTCAAAATTGTCGAGCAGCTTCCCGAACGCGCCGGCAAGGAAGAAATCCCGATCTTCCTTCGCACCCACCCGCTCAGCCACAAGCGCATTGAGCTTCTGCACACAATCGCGAAGAAGAATGGGTGGGCCTTCGATCAACCGATTGTGGCGCTACCGGATACGCTGTGGGCCAGTCGCGCCTCGTCGCTGGCGGACGAATAGCCAGACGAATCACGTCAGTCCGGTCGCGGCAAGGCGACATCGGCGTTAGTTGCCCCAATCTGTGGCCAGCGCTTTGCGGCGGCGGGGAGATCCTCCGCTGCCAGATTCCTCGGTTCGACAAGGACTTTGCGATCCAACGCGCGCCAAGTTACGCGAAGATTGCCTACATACACCGCCCTTCCGTTCTGAATATCAAAACGCGCAGAGAAGTGCTCACTCCCAAAGGCCGTGTAGCTAGACGTCGCGGTCGCGGGATACTGGGTTGCGTTGTTGATGGCGAAAATATCATCGGCGATGGTGCCTCCAACTGGACCGACATAGTCGTCAGGTGGGCCCAGATATCGAGTGCTTACCGTGCAGCGATAAAACTCATAACGGCCGGGCGCCAAGGCGACCGCAGACAGGTTGGAACTCGTTTTGTTGTGGGTCGCCGTGTCGCGCGGGGCAGTAGCGCCCACAAATCCCTCGCGCCCGTCACCCAGACGGCGATACCGGCAACTGGCCCCATCGCCATACATTAGCCCTTCGGCAGTGATAGATACAATCGCCAGCCCCTCGAGCTTGGCGGGATCGAACCGATAATCGGTAGATACGCTGCGCGTGGCGCAGCCTGCGAGCGTGAGGATGCCGAGCAGAAAGGAGATTTCACCGCGTACCACAAATCCGCGCATTGCGGTTCCTGATTAGCAGTCAATCCGAGCGAAGGTCGATTACGGCGCAATCGCTATGCGCAGCTAACCGTCGATATAGCGCGCCAGGGTCGTCCGGCGTGACGGTGTTCTGTTCACAGAGATTCAGGAAATCAATCTTCGTCCCAATATACTTGCATTCAAATTCGTCGAAAGTGGATATTCGACCACCCTTACGGCGGATGATAGAGGAATTCTGTACACATACACTTCTCTATTATCCACATCCTTCCACCAATAGCGCCGCGACTCAATAGATTGTCTACACTCGACCCAGTCGCGCGGCGAGATAGGCGCCGAATGCGATTAGCGCCCCGCCCGCCCACTCACGCACGGTGACGATTTCATCAGTTAGCAGTTGTTGCGACACCGCGCCGGCGATGAGTTCGACCAGAACAATTACTGCCGAGCGCTGGACCGGCAGGTGTGTGACGCCATATTGCACCATGAGCGTCATCAGCAGGATGCCGAATAAACCAAGCAACGCCGCGCCGCCGAACACTGGTAGGCCAATGGGCGGCCTTGGCAGTTGCAGCGCCGTCATTATGATTGCCGCCAGTACCACGACGCCGAGCCATACGGCCGCCGCCTTTGCCCAAACCGATACCGCTTCCACGCGACGTGTCGTGACGATTGACAGTGCGAAAGCCATTCCCGAACTGAGCGCCATCCATTCGGCCGTGCCCTGCGGCAAGGGCAAACCCAGCACGGGGTTCCAAAGCATCAGCATCGCACCCGACATGGCGATGACGAGACTCATCCATGCGAGTCGCGAGAGGCGCTCTCCTAGCCACCACCAACCGAGCAGAGTTGCCCATAATGGCGAGAGATAGAATAACAGCAGCACGCGCAGGATGTTGCCGCCAAGCACCGCCTCGACGAAGGCAATGTTGGTCCAGCCGGCGGCGAGCATAAGCAATGCCATGAGCCAGGGGTGATGGCGAAACTCGGCGAAGCACCGCCACGTGCGTGGCAGGCTCGCGACCAACGCCGTGCCGTAGAGGATCAGCGTGAGCCACAGCCCGCTCAGGCCCTCGCCCTCCAGCAGGCGCATCGGATACCAGATGACGCCCCAGAGGGTGGCCCCGGCGAGCAGGCTCAGGACCGCCAGCGTGCGGTGAGTTTCAATGGATGGCATTTGCCGCTTTCCGTACAACCCTACCCCTTCCAAAGGCTCGCCAAGCTGATACAGGGTGTCCAGCCGCCCGCCGACAAGGCGCCGATTCGCCTCTCCATCGGCGAGCCGCAGCATGCCGCACCGTCCTTTGTATTGGAAGCGCTGCGCGACAATCTCGCCGGCCTTTCCATCTACCCGCTCACAAAGGGTTCGCCAGAATTGCGCCAGGCGATCGCGCACTGGGCGAACCAGCGCTTCCAGCTTGCGCGTCAGCCACTCGACCCGGAACGCCATTTACTTCCCGTAGCTGGAACGCGCGAGGCGTTGTTCTCCATTGCGCAGGCAGTCGTGGATCGGCGTTCGCACGCCGAGCAGCCGGTCGTGCTGATGCCGAACCCGTTCTACCAAATCTACGAGGGCGCTGCGTTGCTTTCCGGCGCGCGACCGTTTTTTCTGAACACGACCGATGCCAACGGTTATCGGATGGATTTCTCCCGCGTGCCGGCGGAGCTGTGGGAGCAGGTGCAACTTGTGTACGTCTGCTCGCCCGGCAATCCAACCGGCGCGGTGCTCGGGCATGACGATTTCGCGGCGTTGCTCGAACTTGCAGAGCGCCATAATTTTCTGATCGCTTCGGACGAGTGTTATTCCGAGCTGTACTTTGACGAGACCAGGCCGTCGGTGGGACTCCTGCAGGTCGCGGCTGCGCTCGGTGTGCCGGACTATCGCCGTTGCCTCGTGTTTCACAGTCTATCGAAGCGCTCCAACCTTCCCGGGCTGCGTTCGGGTTTCGTGGCGGGCGATGCTGCAGTGATCGAAGCCTATGGTCACTACCGCACGTACCATGGCTGCGCTCTGCCGCCGCCGACGCAGGCGGCGAGCGTTGCCGCCTGGAACGACGAGGTGCACGTGCGGGACAACCGTCGCCAGTACCGCGAGAAGTTTGACGCGGTACTGGAGATCCTGGCGCCGGCGCTGCCGGTCGAGCGTCCCGATGCAGGTTTCTATCTGTGGCCGAGGACCCCGCAGGACGACGAGACCTTCACGCGCGAGCTGTATGCACGCGAAAACGTGCTGGTGCTGCCGGGCAGCTATCTCTCCCGCCACGCGCAGGGCATGAACCCGGGCGCGGGACGGGTGCGCATGGCACTGGTGGCGCCACTCAAGGAGTGCGTCGAGGCCGCACGTCGCGTCAGGAATTATGTAGAATCGCTTTAATTTCGAGGCCAGGAATCAAGACATGAGTGACATCCAGAGCATCATCACGGAAGCCTTTGAGCGGCGCGCGCAGATTACGCCGCGCAACGTCGACACGCTGGTCAAGGACGCCGTTTTTGAAGCCATCAACCTGCTCGACTCGGGCAAGGCGCGCGTGGCCGAAAAGAAGGGCAAGGACTGGGCGGTGAACGAGTGGCTGAAGAAGGCGGTGCTGCTCTATTTCCGCATCGAAGACAACCAGTTCATCAAGGGCGGTTACACCAATTATTGGGACAAGGTGCCGTCCAAGTTCGCCGACTACAATTCCAAGAACTTCCGCGACGGCGGCTTTCGCGTGGTGCCGCCGGCCGCGGTGCGCAAAGGTGCCTACATCGCGCCGAGCGCGGTGCTGATGCCCTCCTACGTCAACATCGGAGGCTACGTGGATGAAGGGGCCATGGTCGATACCTGGGCCACGGTCGGCTCCTGCGCACAGATCGGCAAGAACGTTCATCTTTCCGGGGGCGTCGGTATCGGCGGCGTGCTGGAGCCAGTGCAGGCCACGCCGACCATCATCGAGGACAACTGCTTTATCGGTGCGCGCAGCGAAATCGTGGAAGGCGTGATTGTGGAGGAAGGCGCGGTGATTTCGATGGGCGTCTACATTGGCAAGAGTACCAAGATCTATAACCGCGAAACCGGAGAGGTGATTTATGGCCGTGTGCCAAAGGGTTCGGTGGTGGTTTCCGGCAATCTGCCATCCTCGGACGGAAAGTACAGCCTCTACTGCGCGGTGATCGTGAAGCAGGTCGACGAGAAGACCCGCTCCAAGGTTGGCATCAACGAGCTGCTGCGAGACATCTAGCGATACCGCCAAGCCGCACAAAACAAGCTTCGGCTGACTAGCCGGACGTTACCCATGAGCACCGTTCTCACTGACCGCACGCTTGCACTGGCCCAGGAGCTGATTCGCCGGCCGTCTGTTACGCCGCGCGATGAAGGCTGTCAGGAGTTAATGATCAGTCGCCTCGAGCCCCTCGGCTTTGACGTGGCACGCCTGCGCTCTGGCGACGTGGACAATTTCTGGGCGCAGCGCGGGAACGCGAAGCCCCTGGTGGTGTTCGCTGGCCATACCGACGTGGTTCCGCCCGGCCCGCGTGATGCCTGGCTGAGTGATCCGTTCGAGCCGACCGTGCGCAGCGGCCTGCTGTATGGGCGGGGTGCGGCAGACATGAAGGGGTCTCTCGCGGCGTTCATTACGGCAATCGAGGAGTTTGTGGCGCGCCATCCGGAACATGGCGGCGCCATTGGCCTGCTTGTTACTTCCGATGAGGAAGGCCCGGCGGTCGACGGCACGGTCAAGGTGATGGAATGGCTGCGGGGGCGCGGTATTCAGATTGAATATTGCGTGGTGGGCGAGCCGTCCTCTGTGGAGCATCTCGGGGACGTCATCAAGATCGGGCGCCGTGGATCGCTGAACGGATTTCTCACCATCCAGGGCAAGCAGGGTCACGTCGCCTACCCGCATCTCGCGGTAAATCCTATCCATCTTGCCGGCCCGCTTATCTCGGAGCTGGTGCGGACCGAATGGGACGACGGCGACGACGACTTTCCCGCCACGAGCTTTCAGATTTCAAATGTGCACGCAGGCACCGGCGCGGAGAACGTCATTCCCGGCTCGATGGGCATCCGGTTCAACTTCCGTTTCTCCACGGCTGTGACTGATGCCGAACTGCGCAAGCGGTTTGAAGATGTATTGCGGCGTCATCAGCTTTTCTACGAGTTGACCTGGAAGCTCTCCGGGCAACCCTTCCTGACGCGTGGGGAGACGCTGGTCAACGCCGTGCGTGAGGCCGTCCGTGCGGAGCTGGGCTGTGATCCGGAGCGATCAACCAGCGGGGGGACCTCTGATGGACGTTTCATTGCGCCAACCGGGGCCGAGGTAATCGAGCTAGGGCCACGCAACGCGACCATCCACCAGGTGAACGAGTGTGTGGCGGTGGCTGATCTTGGGCGACTTGCGGGAGTCTATGTTCGAGTCCTTGAGGGGTTACTGGTTAAGTCAGAATAATGTTTCTTTTCATATACTTATGAAAAATATCTTATAGTTAGCACAAGCTTACTTACCTCGCGCCAATTTTCAAAAGAACAATAACTTCGCACGCTATACTCAAAGCCATGCCACGCGGCCGCGCCCAAGGCGGGTTTTTCCGAAATTCCTGGTTCCTCGCCCACCTTCAGACTTTCGTTGTCCCCACGGCCTCTGTACCCCGATCTGCTTATTCGCGCCGGGCACTGCAGTCCAGATCGCCATTGGTGCCACCAATGACCGCATCGACAGTCTGGGACGCCGGCCCTGGTCACGTACTGTACTTGCCCAGCTGGTGGAGAGGCTCGCCGCGGCGACACCCGGTGCCGTGAAGCTGGATATGCCTGGAGGAATAGCGTGAGCAGTTTCAAGATGACCGGCGTTACCGATCCCGGGCGGATGCGCGCCGAGAACGAAGACAATATCGCTACCTTCCCGGCATTGGGCCTGGCCGTGCTGGCAGACGGCATGGGGGGCCATCAGGCGGGCGAGGTTGCAAGCCGTATGGCGGTCGATGTGATATCGCGCCACTTCCAGGAGGTCTTCACCCGCCACCCGACCGGCAGTGGCAATGGCAAGTCGCTCGAGCAGCGCACGATCGGAAAGGCTATCGAGCTCGCCAATGCCGCAATCTACGAAATGGCGCATCAACGCTCCGAGTGCGCGGGGATGGGATCGACCATCGTGGTCGCTGTGTTTTATGAAGACAAGGTTTGCATCGGTCATGTCGGAGACTCACGGCTCTATCGGTTGCGCGGTGGCAAGCTTGAGCAACTGACTCAGGATCATTCTGTCATCGAAGAGCTGGTCGCGCGTGGCCTGCTCTCGCGCGAGGAAGCCCGGCAAACCATCGGCAAGAATCTTGTTACACGGGCGCTTGGCATCGACCCGTTCGTGGCGGCGGATGTCGCGGAGTTGCCGCGCGAGGCGGACGATCTGTATCTCATTTGCTCTGATGGCCTCAACGACGTTGTGCCCGATCCGGATATCGAGGGTCTGCTTGCTTCCGGATCACAAGATGAACTCTGGCCACTCGCCCAGCGGCTGGTCGCCGTTGCGAACGAGCGTGGGGGTCCAGACAACATTTCGATCATTCTCGTGCGACCGGGCGAGCGTTTCGCGCGTGAAACGTCGGCCGTATCGCCGGATGTTGAGGCTCGTTGACGTTCGCGTCGACAGTCAAATGTGCTAGTTTTGACTAGCGCCGGGATACGAAACATAACGGCTCAATTCGGGTATGCAACATGGCAAAGCTGATTATCAAGTTTAACAATGACGTCGTCGATCATATCGAACTCAAACAGGGCGACATGAAGCTCGGTCGCAAGCCCGGCTGCGATATCGTGCTCGATAACCTCGCCGTGAGCGGAGAACACGCCAACATCTTCACCATCGGCGGCGACTCTTTTATCCAGGATCTGAACAGCACGAATGGCACGTTCATCAATAACAAAAAGATCACCAAACACCATCTGCGCAATGGCGACCAGGTCGTCATCGGGAAGCACACGTTGGTGTACATGAGCGATGCAGCGCAAAGCGAACGCCCTACGGAAGATTTCGCCAAGACAGTGATCATCAGCCCGTCTGCGCGCGAGGCCGTGGCACCCGCGGCCGCGCCGACCCCGCGACCCGCTGCTCCGATCGCGCCTACTACTCCGGCCCCACAGCAGGGCGCATTGTTCGTGCTGAGCGGCGCCAACTCCGGCAAGCGTATTGAGCTCACCAAGCCGGTCACCAATCTTGGTAAGACCGGAAAGCGCGCAGGCAGCATCACCCGCGAGGCCGATGGCTATACGCTAGCGGTTGGGGAAGATGATCCACCGAAGCTGAATGGCCGTGCGGTCGGAGCGGATGGAGCGAAGCTCAAGAACGGCGACATCATTGAAGTTGCCGGCACCCGCCTTCAGTTCTACCTAAAGTAAGTAGTCCGCACGCGGTAGCGCGCGCGACGAGTCAGCGCAGCAGCAATTCGAGCGCTTCATCGAGGCGCCGCACGGGCAGCAGCTCGATACTGCCGTCCGGCTTTTTCGGCATATTGGCTGCAGGCAGCAGGGCTCGTCGGAATCCAAGCTTGCCGGCTTCGCGGATACGCTCCTGTCCTCGTTGGACCGGGCGGACCTCGCCGGCCAGACCCACTTCCCCGAATACCACCAATTCGCGTCCGAGCGCACGGCTGCGCAGGCTCGACAGGACCGCCGCGAGAATGGCGAGATCGGCCGCGGTTTCAAGCACCCGCACGCCGCCCACCACATTGACGAATACGTCCTGATCGAAGGTTACAATTCCGGCATGGCGGTGCAGCACGGCGAGCAGCATGGCAAGCCGGTTGGAGTCGAGCCCGACGCAAACGCGCCGGGGATTGCCAGTGTGGCTCTGGTCGACAAGCGCCTGCACTTCGACCAGCAGTGGGCGCGTGCCCTCCTGGGTTGCGAGCACCACGCTACCGGGAATGTTGTCCTCGTGGCGACTGAGGAACATCGCCGAGGGGTTGCCAACCTCGCGCAGGCCGCTTTCGGTCATGGCGAACACGCCAATCTCGTTCACAGCGCCGAAGCGGTTCTTCATGGCGCGAACGATGCGGAAACTGCTGCTTGTGTCGCCCTCGAAGTAGAGTACCGTGTCGACCATGTGTTCGAGCACGCGCGGACCGGCGAGTGTGCCTTCCTTTGTGACATGACCGACCAGAAACAGCGCCGCGCCGCTTTGCTTCGCATGCCGCACGAGTTGGGCCGCCGACTCGCGTACCTGGGCGACGCTGCCCGGCGCTGACTGCAGCATGTCCGCGAACATGGTCTGAATCGAGTCGATTACCATGACATTCGGCTGTTCGTGACGCGCCGCGGCGATCACTGCCTCGACATTGGTTTCCGTAAGTACTCGCACGCGATCGGTTGCGAGCCCGAGCCGTTGGGCCCGCAGCGCGATCTGGTCAGCCGACTCCTCTCCACTTACATAGAGCACGCGTGTGCGTGCACTGAGGCGGGCAAGCGCCTGGATCAACAGCGTCGATTTGCCGATGCCCGGATCGCCTCCGATCAGGACTACGGAACCTGCGACCAGACCGCCACCCAGGACGCGATCAAGCTCAGTGAGCCCGGTCACGAGCCGCGTCAGCCGGTGCGATTGTCTCGAGATCGCGCACGGACGCTGCTAAGGCGCTGGCGCCACCACGCAGCGACCGAACCGGCGCAGCGATCGCCGCTTCGACCAGCGTGTTCCATGCGCCGCAACCGGGGCACTGGCCGACCCATTTGGGCGACTGGGCGCCACATTCGTTGCAGGCGTAGATAGCGCGCGCTTTCGCCATGGGGTTAGTTCGCCACGCGCGGAACGCGCCCGGCAACGTGGCAGAGCAATTCGTAGGAGATCGTTCCGGCAAACTGCGCAACTTCATTCACTGGTAGCCCTTCGCCCCAGAGCGTTACCGGGTCTCCCACCCGAGCATTGGGCTGCGCACGCAAATCGAGCGTGATCATGTCCATCGACACCCTGCCGATCAGCGGTGCACGCTGGCCGTTGACCAGCACTGGGGTGCCCTGCGACGCATGTCGCGGGTAGCCATCGCCATAGCCGATGGCGGCGACCCCGACCGGCATATCTTCGGGGCAGCGATAGTCGCCACCATACCCGATTGCGTCACCCTGACGCCGTCGCTGCACGGCAATGAGCGCCGTTTGCAGCGTCATGACGGGCCGCAGACCGAGTTCGTCGGCACTGCGTCCCATGAGCGGTGAGGCGCCGTAGAGCATGATGCCAGGACGTACCCAGTCTCCGTGGCTCTCAGGCCAGCCCAGGACCCCTGCCGAATTGGCGAGGCTGGTTTCCAGTGCTGCGCCGTCGAGCGAGGCCCGAAAGCGTGCGATTTGCTCGGAAGTAAGAGCATCGTTCACGTCGTCGGCGTTGGCAAAGTGCGTCATGGCGCCAATTTTCTGAATAGCCGGGAGTCGTTGCGCACGCACTAGTGCGCCGGGGACGTCCTGTGGCGCAAATCCCACGCGATGCATTCCCGTGTCGATTTTGATCCAGAGTTGTTCCGGGACTGCGTCGGGGCTCCCCTCCAGAATGGCGAGCTGAAGGTCGTGATGAACAACTGGGACCAGTCCGTGGCGCCGCAGCAGTGCTGCATCGCTGGCGTCGAAGAAACCTTCCAGCAGGACAATCGGCGGCGCGATCCCGGATTCACGAAGCTGGATCGCCTCCTCAACCGAGGCTACGGCGAAGGCGTCCACCCCGGCAAGTGTGCGCGCGACCCAGTCAATGCCATGCCCATAGCCATTGGCCTTGACGACAGCCATGATCCGCGCGCCTGGGGCACGCCGGCGCACGAGCTCGAGGTTATGACGCAGTGCCTCGGCGTTCAGCAACGCGCGCGCCGGTCGACTCATCGTGGATCAGTAATGCCCTTCGTATCCGGCGCTGGTGTAGTTCTCGAAACGGGTGTATTCGCCGAGGAACGTGAGCCGGACCTCGCCGATCGGGCCATTACGCTGCTTGCCGACAATGATGTCGGCCGTGCCCTTGTGCGGGCTTTCCTTGTTGTAGACCTCGTCCCGGTAGATGAACAGGATGACGTCGGCATCTTGTTCGATGGCGCCTGACTCGCGCAGATCCGACATCACCGGACGCTTGTCCTGACGCTGCTCTACGGATCGATTCAACTGCGACATGGCGATGACTGGCACGTGCAGTTCCTTGGCGAGTCCTTTCAGTGCACGGGTGATATTCGAGATTTCGGTGGCGCGGTTTTCGTCGGAATCGCTTGCCTGCATGAGCTGCAGGTAATCAACAATTACGAGCCCCAGGCCATGCTCGCGCTTCAGGCGACGTGCTCGCGCCCGCAACTCCATCGCCGTGAGACCTGCAGTGTCGTCTATGAAAATCGGCGCCTCGTTGAGCAGACTGACGGCCGATGTAAGGCGCGGCCAGTCGTCGTCATCAAGTTTGCCGGTGCGAAGCCGGTGGGCATTGATGCGCCCGAGCGAGGCCATCATGCGCATGGCGAGCTGGCTGCCCGGCATTTCCATCGAAAATACCGCAACCGGAATTTTATGCCCGACAGCGGCGTTCTCCGCCATGTTCATTGCGAGCGACGTCTTGCCCATGGAGGGCCGCGCCGCGATGATGACGAGGTCTGCTGGCTGCAGCCCGGAGGTCATGGCATCGAGATCGTTAAAGCCGGTCGCTACCCCCGTAATTGGCGATGCCGAGCGGTAGAGAACGTCGATGCGGTCAACCGCTTCGGACAGCAGGCGGCTGATCGGCGAGAAATCGCCATGTCGATGGCCCTTCTCACTGATATCAAAGATGCGTTTCTCTGCGAAATCGAGCAGCTCGTCGGCGTTGCGGCCATCGCGCTGGAAAGTTGCGCTGCTAATGTCGCTTGCCGCGCGCAACAGTTCGCGAAGCACCGCCCGCTCTCGCACGATCGACGCATAGGCGCTGATATTGGCGGCGCTTGGGGTGTTGTTGGCAAGGGCACCGAGATAGGCCAGTCCGCCCGCAGGTTCGAGTTCGGCGGTCTTGTTTAGCCATTCCGACACCGTGACCACATCGGCGGGTGAACCCGATTCGATCAATGCGCTGATGGCGTCGAAGATCAGACGGTGATCGCGACGATAGAAGTCGTCGGCGGTCAGGATGTCGCCGACACGATCGAAGGCCTGATTGTCGAGTAGTAGCCCGCCGAGCACGGACTGCTCGGCTTCGATCGAGTGCGGTGGGATCTTGAGCGCATCAACGCTCGCTTCGGTCCCGCCACGCCTCGCGACGGCGCGCTCCTCCATCGGGCCCCTCCTCTGTTGCCGGCTTCTCGTTACAGCTGCCGGCTATCTTGTGCTCGCCGCGCGCGTGATGCAAGTGCGCGCGAACGGACGACGCGACCAGCTCGGTTACTTCTCGCCAACAACCGAGACGTGAATGCGGATCTCGACCTCGGGATGCAGCGTGACCACGATCTCGTGATCGCCGATGTCCTTGAGTGGGCCGCTCGGCAAGTGCAGCTCCGACTTGTGCATCTCGAAGCCGGAGGCGACAAACGCATCGGCGATATCCTTTACCGTTACGGAGCCGAACAATTTGCCCTCCTCGCTCACTTTGCGAGCAATCTGCACGGTTGCGCCAGCCAGTTGCTCAGCACGCGCCTTGGCGGCTGACATGCTGTCGGACTGGGCCTTCTCCAGTTCAGCGCGGCGTGCTTCGAACTTGGCCTTGTTTTCGTCGGTAGCTACCACGGCCTTGCCGTAGGGGATCAGATAATTGCGTGCGAATCCCGCGCGAACCTTGACCTGCTCACCGAGCGCACCCAGGTTGCGAACCTTTTCCAGCAGAATGACGTCCATCGTTAAGTCCTCGCCGCTCAGGAGTGGCTATCGCAGTACGGAATCAGTGCCAGGTAGCGCGCATAGTTAATAGCGCGCGTGAGCTGGCGCTGGTAGCGCGCTTTGGTGCCGGTGTTGCGGCTCGGAATGATGCGGCCGGTCTCGGTGACGTACTGGCGTAGGGTGTTGAGATCCTTGTAATCGATCTCGACGACGCCTTCAGCCGTGAAACGGCAATACTTTCTACGTTTGAAGAAGCGGGACATGGTGCGTGCTCCGGTGATCCGTTACGGCTGGGCGGCGGCCTCGGCGGCCGACGCTTCCTGTGCGCGTGTCTCTTCCTGCTTCTCCTTCATGAGCGGAGAGGCCTCGGTGACGGCGGTCTTGCGCGAAATGCTGAGCCAACGCAGGACAGCGTCGCTGAAGCGAAATGCCGACTCTATTTCGCGCAGGGTTTCCAGCCCACATTCGACGTTCATGAGAACGTAGTGGGCCTTGTGAATCTTGTTGATGGGATAGGCGAGCTGCCGGCGACCCCAGTCCTCGAGGCGATGAATCTTGCCCGACGCGGACTCAATCATCGAGCGATAGCGCTCGATCATGGCCGGTACCTGCTCGCTCTGGTCCGGATGGACCAGAAACACGATCTCATAATGACGCATGTGACTCCCTCTGGATGTTAACGCCTCCCGGCGCGTCACGCCGGTGAAGCAAGGAGAAAAGAGCGGCGCATTCTATACGTGAAGTAGCACCGTGCCAAGCCCTTTGTGAACAGGGACTTATCCTGACTATCTCGAAAGGGCCACGGAACCGCCTAGCGGAGTAACCGCTGGCGCACGGCCTCGAACAGACACACCCCCGCCGCCACTGACACATTGAGGCTCGCCACGTCTCCCGCCATCGGGATGCGTACCAGGAGGTCACAGTGCTCGCGGGTCAGGCGCCGAAGCCCCTTGCCCTCCCCGCCCAACACAAGGGCGGTCGGGCCGGTAAGGTCAGCGCTAAAAATTGTTTGATCAGCATCGTGCGTCGCACCAATCAGCCAGACGTTCTTTGACTTGAGGGTTCGTAGCGCGCGCGCCAGATTGGGCACACGAAACAAGGGAACTGCCTCGGCGGCGCCACTGGCAGCCTTACGGGCGACCGCCGAAAGCGGAGCCGCGTTGTCACGCGGTACCAGCACACCGTGAACTCCCGCCGCCTCCGCACTGCGCAGGCAGGCGCCAAGATTGTGCGGATCCTGAACGCCATCCAGGACCAACAGGAGCGCTTGTGGCCGTAGTGCCTCCACGAAATCGTCGAAATCCTGATCCACTCGCGGTTCAGGCGCACGAAGCTGGGCGACCACGCCCTGATGCCGGGCGCCAGCCGCCATCTGCTCAAGCACGTCGCGTTCCACGCGGTACACCGGCACCATGGCTGCACGTGCCTCGCGCTCAATCTCCGCCAGCCGCGCGTCTTCCCGCCCGCTCCTCAGCCACACACCCTCTATCTGCGTCGGGCTGCGACGCAGCACCGCAAGCACGGCATGCACGCCAACAGCCAGGCGGTCCTGCATCAGCGCCGGACCCGCCTCTTCTTCGGTCCACGCCGCGCCGGCGCGCCGGCAAGTGCCTTGGGCTGCTCGGCAAGCTCAAAGTCAATCTTCATGTCATCCAGGCTCACCCGCGCGACACGTACCCGCAGTTTGTCGCCCAAGCGGAAACTCACGCGCGTGCGGTCACCCAGCAGGCGGTGTTGCTTGGGGTCGAAATGAAAGTAATCGTTGCCAAGTGCTGTGATGTGCACGAGACCGTCGACATATAGCTCGGTGAGCTCGACGAACACGCCGAATTCCGTCACGCCACTGATAATGCCATCGAATTCTGCACCGACATGGTCCATCATGTACTCGCACTTCAGCCAGCGCACGACCTCGCGTGTCGCCTCATCGGCCCGCCTCTCGGTCAGGGAGCAATGCCTGCCAAGTTCCATTGCCTGATCCGTGCTGATCGTGCTCGTGCGCCCGGCCAGTATGTCCTTGATGCTGCGGTGTACTACGAGATCCGGATAGCGGCGGATCGGCGAGGTGAAGTGCGTATAGTTGGGGTAGCCGAGGGCGAAATGGCCAATGTTGTCGGGGCTGTACATCGCCTGCGACAGCGAGCGTAGAAGCACCGTGTGGATTAGCCGCGCGTCGGAGCGTTTCTCGACGGCGTTGATAAGCCGGGCGTAGTGTTGCGCTTGCGGCTCGTCTCCGCCGCCGAGTGATAGTCCGAGTTCTGTCAGGAACTCGCGCAAGTTCGACAGCTTGTCCGGTGTCGGCCCTTCATGAATTCGGTAAGGCGCGGGCACCTTGTGCTTCTTCAAGAGCTCTGCAGCGCACACGTTGGCGGCCAGCATGCATTCCTCGATCAGGCGATGGGCATCATTGCGTTCCACGGGTAAGATTTTGCGGATCTTGCGATGTTCGTCGAAGACGATGCGTGTTTCCGGAAGATCGAAATCTACGGCACCACGTTTGAGGCGCGCATCGTGCAGGACGTGAAACAACCGGTGCAGTTCTTCGAGTTGCGGCAGCAACGCTGCATATTCTGCTCGCAACTCCTCGTCGCGATCCACCAGTATCGCCGCGACCTTCGTATACGTCAGGCGGGCCTTTGAGTTCATGACGCCTTCGAAGAAGCGGTAGTCGCGAATCACCCCGCTTGGGCTAATGTGCGCCTCGCATACCATGCACAGTCGGTCGACTTGCGGGTTGATCGAACACAGTCCGTTGGACAGCGCCTCCGGCAGCATCGGAATTACCTGGCGCGGGAAATAAACCGAGTTACCGCGAGCGTGCGCCTCTCGATCCAGCGCGCTTCCGGGCCGCACGTAATGCGACACATCGGCGATCGCGACCAGTAGCCGCCAGCCTTTGCCGTCGCGCTCGCAGAACACGGCGTCGTCAAAATCGCGCGCATCCTCACCATCGATCGTGACAAGCGGAACTTCGCGCAGGTCGACGCGACCCTGCTTGGCATCGGCCGGAACCTCGGGCGTGAACCGACCCGCCTCTTCCTCGACGCCATCCGGCCATACATGTGGAATCGCATGCTTGCGGATGGCCACTTCAATCTCCATTCCCGGAGCCAGGTGCTCTCCTAACACCTCGATTACCCGACCTACCGGGCCCGTGCGGCGCGTGGGCTGCGCAGTGATTTCGGCCACGACGATCTGGCCGTCACGGGCATCAAGCGCCTGTCCCGATGGCAGTACGATGTCCTGCGCGAGGCGACGGTCTTCGGGCACCACAAACCCCATCTGGTCGGCACGCACATAGCGGCCGACGACAGTCTTGTTTCCGCGTTCCAGCACTTCCACCACCGTCCCCTCACGCCGACCGCGCGCGTCCTTTCCAACCTCGCGCGCCATGACGCGGTCGCGGTGCAGTACACCACGCATCTCACGCGGCGAGAGAAACAGGTCCGGACTGCCATCATCGGGAATGAGAAATCCGAAGCCGTCGGGATGACCCGTGACGCGCCCACTCACCATGTCCATCTTCTGTGCGAGGCCATATAGACCGCGGCGGTTGCGTAGCAGCTGACCATCACGCTCCATGGCGCGCAGGCGGCGTCCAAACGCGTCGCGGTCGCGTTCACCTTCCACGCCGAGGGCGGTCGTTATCTCGTCGTAGTCGAGCGGTCGGCCCTGCTCCCCCAGGAGCGTGAGCACGGCCTCGCGCGATGGCACCGGGAACTCGTAGCGAGTGGCCTCGCGATTAGCCATGGGGTCGTGAAAGGATCTGGGTTTGCGCGTTGACATGTCAGAGGTCTCTTCGGTAGAGTGCGCCGTCCCGTCGGGTCGCGATGCAGGTTTTCCGCGGGTTTCCTGCCGAGGTGGCGGAATTGGTAGACGCGCTAGATTCAGGTTCTAGTGGGGCGACCCGTGGAGGTTCAAGTCCTCTCCTCGGTACCACACAGGAGCCGCCAGTATCACTGGCGGCTTTTTTGTTTCCGCTCGCTCGCCTATTCGAACGGGTGGCGCAGAATGATCGTGTCATCACGTTCGGCCCCGGTAGAGATGAGGTCGATCCGCGCTTCGGTCAGCTCTTCGATGCGCTTTAAATAGCGCTGTGCGTTGGCCGGCAGCTTTGCAAACTCGCGCACCCCGAGTGTCGACTCTTGCCAGCCTGGCAAATCCTCATAAACCGGCACGCACTTGCCGAGTGCCTCGGCGCCGCTCGGCGGTGTGCTGCGCTCGCTGCCTTCGTAGCGATAGGCGGTGCAGATACGAATGATTTCAAGACCGTCGAGTACGTCGAGTTTGGTCACGCACAGGCCCGTCACTCCGCTCAACTGGTTGGAACGGCGCATGATAACGGCATCGTACCATCCGCACCGGCGCTTGCGTCCGGTGGTCGCGCCAAATTCGTTGCCCTTCTTGCCGAGGAACTCGCCAATTTCATCATGCAGTTCGGTCGGGAACGGACCGGCGCCGACGCGGGTCGTGTACGCTTTGGTGATTCCGAGCACGTAATCGAGGCGTCCAGGTCCGACGCCACAACCGGTGGCGGCTGCCCCAGCGCAGGTGTTGGAAGAGGTAACGAACGGATAGGTGCCGTGATCGATATCGAGTAGCGTGCCCTGGGCGCCCTCGAACATAACGCGCTTGCCGTCCTTGCCGAGCTGGTGCAGGAGCTCGGGAACATCGGCGACCATCGGCGCGAGGCGCTCGGCGTGTGCGAGACATTCATCAAGCGTCTTCTGGAAATCGACCGGCTCGCACTTGAAGTAGTTCTGCAACGCAAAATTGTGGTACTCCATCACGGCACGCAACTTGTCAGGAAACGCCTTGCGATCCATCAAGTCGGCCACGCGTAGACCGCGCCGCGAAACCTTGTCCTCATAGGCGGGGCCGATACCCCGACCGGTTGTACCGATTGCCTGTTTGCCGCGCGCCTTCTCTCGCGCGTGATCGAGCCCGACGTGGTAGGGCAGGATAAGCGGGCAAGATTCACTGACGCGTAGCCGCTCAACCACCTCGACGCCAGCACGAGTCAGCTCGTCGATTTCCTCGAACAGTGCCCCGGGGGATAGCACCACCCCGTTGCCGATCAGGCACATAACATTCTTGCGCAGGATTCCGGACGGAATCAGATGCAGAACCGTCTTGTGGCCATTGATGACCAGCGTGTGGCCGGCATTGTGACCGCCCTGAAAGCGCGCGACGGCATGAGCACGGTCAGTGAGCAGATCGACGATCTTCCCCTTGCCCTCATCCCCCCACTGGGTCCCGACTACCACGACATTTTTGGCCATGAGCTTGTTCGCGTTCCGACAAATTAGATTTTCTGAATGACCCAACTACTGCCCTGACGTACCAAGCGGCGATCGCAACTGAGTTCGGCTGGTACAGCACTGGCGCCCGGTAGCTCGCACACCACCCGCTCTCCCGTTGCGCGCAACCGCGCCACTTCCTCACGTAGTGCTGCGTCCTCACCGACCGGCGCCAGGATGCCCCCCAGCGTATCCCCGCAATCACTGCAGTAACGCAGCAACTGCCGGAGATCAGCCCCAAAACCGGTTGCCGCACGTTCGCGTCCAAATGCCCGGCCAACGCCGTCGTAGCGTCCGCCCTTGGCAATCGCCCAGCCGTGTCCGGAAACATAAGCCGAGAACACGATCCCTGTGTAGTACTGGTAGCCGGAGAGTTCGGCGAGATCGAAATGCAGTGCCGGCATGCCGGGCTGGGCGGAAACCAGTCGCGCAACGGCCCCGAGGTCGTCGAGCGCGCGAAGCACCGCGGCGTTCGCGGAATAGCGCGTTTGGGCCATTGTCAGAACTTCCGCCCCGCCACTCAAGTCAAGCAGCGCGGCAATCTGTCCCGAATCTTTGGCTGAAACGCCGGCGCGCGCCAGCAGCGCGAGCACCTCACCGCGCGCCTTGCGCTGCAAGGCCCCGAATACATCGGCTTCCGTTTCGGCTTGCAGCCCCACTGCCCGCGCGAGGCCACGAAATACGCCGACGTGACCCAGATCAAGGTGAGGTGCGATGATGCCCACAAGGTCGAGTGTGCGGACCATCAGACTCAACACCTCAGCATCGCTCTCCGCGCCCTGATGTCCGAAGAGTTCGGCCCCGATCTGCAAGGGTTCTCGCGAACCACCAAACTCGTCCGGGCGTGTGTGCAGCACCGACCCCGCGTAGCACAGCCGAACCGGCGCACTTCGCTTGAGATAGTGGGCATCGATCCGCGCTGTTTGCGGGGTCATGTCCGGTCGTATTCCCATGAGCCGGCCGGTCAGCTGGTCGGTCAGCTTGAACGTCTGGAGATCCAGATCGCTGCCGGTGCCGGTCAACAGGGAATCGAGGTACTCGATGAGTGGCGGCATCACCAGCTCGTAGCCCCAACCCGTGAACTCATCGAGCAGGCGTCGGCGCAGCCGTTCCAGCCGGCGCGCCTCTTCCGGCAGCGTTTCCTCAATACCTTCGGGGAGCAACCAGCGATCTAGCGACGACATGGAATGTTGGATCCGGGCACGGATTGGATTCAGCGCAGAATATAAAGGAGAGCGAGCCCTGCGGCCATGCTGACCAGCCCGGCCGCGCGCAGCTGTCCGTCGCTCAGCTCGTTGACCGAGGCGATCAACCGGCGCAAGCCAGCCGGACTCAGAAACGGCAGGATTCCTTCCAGGACCAGCATCAGCGCCAGCGCCGCTCCGAGATCTCGCCACATGGCCGACCGAACGCTAGCGCGCCGGCTTCTTCATGTAGCGGAAGAACTCCGAGCTCGGATCGACGATCAGGATGTCGTCCTTGCGCTTGAAGCTTTCCTTGTAGGCGTTGAGGCTGCGGTACATCGAGTAGAACTCCGGCGCCTTGTTGGCGGCCGCCCCGTACACTGCGGTTGCGCGCGCATCGCCCTCGCCGCGGGTACGCTCGCCCTGGCGGTACGCCTCAGCGAGCAGGATCTCGCGCTTGCGCTCGGCCTCGGCGCGAATCTTCTCGGCCGCCTCGGCGCCCTGGGCGCGAAGCTCGTTGGCAATGCGCTTGCGCTCAGCTTTCATACGATCGTAGACCGATTGGCTCACCTCATCGGGCAAGTCGACACGCTGGATGCGCACGTCTACCACCTTGATGCCGAACTTTTCAGCCTCGCGGTCGGCGGCTTCCGTGACGATCTGCATGATCTTGGCGCGCTCGACTGATACGACGCTCTTCACATCACGCTTGTTGACCTCGTCGCGCAGGCCCGAGTTAATGGTTTGCTCGAGGCGCCGTCGCGCCTCCGACTCCTGTCCGCCCACTGTCAGGAAGTACTTGAGCGGATCCTTGACGCGCCATTTGACGTAGGAGTCGACCACTACGTACTTTTTCTCCTGCGTGAGGAAGTCCTGTGGTGCGGCGTCATACGTCAGAATGCGTCCGTCGAAGTAGCGGACTTCATCCAGAAACGGCGTTTTGTAGTGCAGGCCCGGCGGGTCGTCATAGCGCAACACCTGCCCGAAGCGCACCACCACCGCCTTCTGGCGCTCATCCACCGTATAGAGCGCGGAACCCAGCGTCAGCAACACGATGACAACCACTGCGGCGAGCGCGACCAATTTTGTCTGGTTCATCGCGCGGGTCCTCGCTGGCGAAGATCTGTGCGCCCCCGCACGGTGCTGGGCGGCTTGGACGCCTCTGTATCGGCGGCCGGTGCGACGGGCACCGTCGGCTCCGGCAGCGGCACCAGCTTGTCGAGTGGCAAGTAAAGCAGATTATTGCCGGCCTTTTGGTCGATGAAAATCGTCGTCGTGTTGGACAGCACTTGCTCCATGGTCTCGATGTAGAGGCGCTCGCGGGTCACTGCCGGCACTTTCACGTACTCGTTGGCGATACGGGTAAAGCGCTGCGCGTCGCCCTCGGCACGCGCGATGGTCGAGGCCTTGTAGCCCTCAGCCTCCTGCACGATTCGCGCGGCCCCGCCGCGGGCCCGCGGCAGGATGTCGTTGACATAGGCTTCCGCCTCGTTCTTGAGGCGCTCGCGATCCTCGCGTGCACGCACTGCGTCGTCAAACGCTGCCTTGACCTCCTCCGGCGGCTGCGCGCGCTGCATTTCTACGGCCGCGATCTGAATGCCTACCTTGTAACTGTCCAGTATCGTCTGCAGCAACGCGCGCACGTTTTGTTCCACGTCCTTGCGATTCTCAAAGACGTAATCGAGCTTGCTGCGACCTATCACTTCGCGCACCGCCGATTCCGTTGCCTGTCCGATCGTGTTATCGGGATCACGAACGTTGAAGACGTAATCGGCGGCATTGCCAACGCGGTACTGGATAGCGAACTCGATATCGATGATATTCTCATCCTCGGTCAGCATCAGGGCCTCTTTGGGCTCCTTGGACCGTCCGCTCGTGCGCGGATTGCTGCGATAGCCGATTTCGATCGTCGAGACCTTGTCGACGTTTACCTTTTCCACCCGCTCGATCGGAAATGGCAGGCGCCAGCGCAGGCCCGCCTCCGTGATATAGGCTTTTTGGCCGAAGCGCAACACGACCCCACGCTCGCCCTGATTGACAATGTAGAAGCCGGACAGCAGCCAAAGCACGACCGCAACCACAGCGATCAGGCCAGCCCCGATACCACCTGCCGCCGCGCCCCCACCATTGCCACCGCCCCCGCCACGACCGCCGAACAAACCGGACAGCTTGTCTCGCAGGTTGGCGATCAACTGACTGAGGTCGCCAGTCGACGCACTGCGTCGACGGCTGCCCCAAGGGTCCTTGTTCTTCCCGCCCGGCGAACCGGGCTCACTCCAAGCCACAATTAGGATCCTCAAGAAACGACGTTAAATGCTGCGGGAAAGCGGCATTCTAGGGGCAGGACCCGGTGGGGGCAAGGACGCGCGGCTTTTCTTGCACGATGAAGCTTGGATCGAACTCCGCTTGACGCTGAAGCCATTCAAGCTTGGCTGCGTCCAGCTCAACGTCGATCCTCCATCCGCCGGATTCGATCTGTTCTTCGCCGCGCACGTCAAAGCGTTCATACAACAATGCGCGCAGTCGACCCGCGGCGGGTGGAAGGTGCAAACGTAACAGTTGGCGCGTGCGCCGATAGTGCTCGGACAGCGCATCGCGCAGCAATTCGACGCCCTGACCGGTACGCGCCGATAACCAGATCCGTGCGATCCTGCCCGCCGCATCGCGCTCGGAATGCGGTGCCTCGCCACTCAGATCGATCTTGTTGAAGATAACGATTTGCGGGATTTCCGAGGCAGCGATTTCAGTCAGCACAATGTTGACCTGTTGCATCTGCTCGATGCGCTCGGAGCTCGAGGCGTCAACCACATGCAGCAGCAGATTCGCCTCGGCGACTTCCTCCAGTGTCGACTTGAAGGCCTCCACTAGATCGTGCGGAAGATGCCGCACAAAACCTACGGTATCGGTAAGGATGATATTCGCGTTGCCGGACAGTTCCAGGCGCCGCATGGTTGGGTCGAGTGTCGCAAACAGCTGGTCAGCGGCATATACACCCGCCCCGGTGAGATGGTTGAACAGTGAGGACTTTCCGGCGTTGGTGTAGCCAACCAGGGAAACCGTCGGGATCGGCACGCGCTCGCGCGCCCGGCGCCGGGAACGCCGCTGGACGGTAACCTGCGCAAGGCGTTCGTGCAGTTTCTTGATACGGTCGCGGATAAGGCGTCGGTCGACTTCCAGCTGAGTCTCGCCCGGACCGCGCAGACCGATACCGCCCTTCTGACGCTCAAGGTGCGTCCATCCGCGAACGAGACGCGTGGCAAGATGCTCGAGCTGGGCGAGCTCGACCTGCAGTTTGCCTTCATGGGAGCGGGCACGCTGAGCGAAGATATCGAGGATCAGGCCAGTGCGGTCCAGCACCCGGCAGCCGACGAGCTTCTCCAGATTGCGTTCCTGCGCCGGAGAGAGTTCATGGTTGACGACAATCAGATCCGTCTGCTCGCGCGCAACCGCCTCGCGGATTTCTTCCGCCTTGCCCTTGCCGACAAAGGTGGCCGCGTCCGGAATCTGGCGGCTACCGAAGATCGTGCCTCGCACGTCCGCACCCGCGGACAGCGCCAGTAGGCGCAGTTCTTCCGCGTCCTCATCGACATTGCGTCCGTCCAGCCGCAGCTGGACGAGCAAGGCACGTTCAGCCGGCCGCCCGGCGCGCCGACTACTCGCCGCTTCCCTTATCGGAGGATTCGCTGCTGTCAATTGCGAACTTCACGGGACGGCTGGGGACCACCGTCGAGATGGCGTGCTTATAAATCATCTGACTCACGGAATTCTTGAGTAGCACTACAAACTGGTCGAACGACTCGATTTGGCCCTGCAACTTGATGCCGTTCACGAGAAAAATCGAGACTGGGACATGTTCCTTGCGTAGCGTATTAAGGAAAGGGTCTTGTAAAGCTTGCCCTTTTTGCTGCGTCATGACAGTGCTCCTGTTCTTGTCGTGTGGGGGCTGCCGGAGCGTCGTTTCCATAGCGCCGCGACAGATCTTTTCATTATAACCGCATATCCTGTAAATCAACGGCTTGCCGCACGTGGCCTAGCGCCTTCTCCTCATGGTCACTGCGAGCGACCTCAATCACCGTGACATCGGGGTAGGAACGAAGCCAGGTCAGCTGGCGCTTGGCAAGCTGCCGCGTCGCTGCCAACGTTCTGGAGACCATTTCAGTATAGTTGACAGTTCCTGTCAAATATTCCCAAACCTGCCGGTAGCCAACAGTCCGCATCGACGGCAGGCCCGGATGTAGATCCGCGCGGGCGCGCAAACCCTCAACCTCTTCCAACAGACCCTGCTCCAGCATGGTCGCGAAGCGCGTCGCAATGCGCTCGTGCAGCCAGACGCGGTCATACGGCAGCAATGACAGCTTCAGAAACCGCCACGGCGCCGGTTCGCGTGGCGCACGTCGCGCAAGGGTGCTGGGTGCTTCGCCGGACAGTTCGAAGATTTCGAGCGCACGCTGAATTCGCTGCGTGTCCTGCGGCATGATGCGCGCCCCGGCGATCGAGTCGATTTCGCACAGCCGCGCGTGCAGCGATGGCCAACCCTCGCGTGCTGCCTGCGCAGCTAGGCGCGCTCGCACAGCAGCGTCTGCCGATGGCATGGACGACAGTCCGTATTCGAGCGTATGGAAGTAGAACATCGTCCCGCCGACGAGGAGTGGGATTCGACCGGCGCGCGCGATTTCGGCCATTTCGCGAAGCGCATCTGCGCGAAACTCCGCCGCCGAGTAGCTCAGCGCCGGGTCGCGGATATCGATCAGCCGATGCGGCGCGCGCACCTGCTCCGCGGCGCTTGGTTTGGCTGTACCGATATCGAGCCCACGGTAGACCTGCGAGGAATCGACACTGATGATCTCGACGGGCAAGCGCTCGCGTAACCACATGGCGAGCGCCGTCTTGCCACTCGCCGTGGGCCCCATAAGGCAGATCGCCAGTTTGCGTGCCGGTTCGCTCATCCGGCGTGAATCAAGAAATGTCCCCGAAGCGCACTAGCATTCACGGGCAAACGCGCTACTCAGGGCGCATATGCGGGAAGAGCAGCACGTCGCGAATCGAAGCTGAGTCGGTAAAGAGCATCACCAGCCGGTCAATGCCAATGCCCTCGCCTGCCGTGGGCGGCATTCCATGCTCGAGCGCGCGAACATAGTCGGCATCGAAGTGCATCGCCTCTTCGTCACCGGCCTCCTTGGCCTGTACCTGCCGGCGAAAACGCTCGGCCTGGTCCTCGGCGTCGTTAAGTTCGGAAAAGCCATTGGCGATCTCGCGACCGCCGACAAAGAACTCAAAACGGTCAGTTACCTCAGGATCGTCGTCGTTGCGCCGGGCCAGCGGGGAAACCTCGGTCGGATAGGCCGTGATGAAGGTAGGATCCTTCAGGTTGCTCTCAACTGTCTTCTCGAAGATTTCGGTCTGCAGCTTTCCCGCACCGAACGTCTCCTTGACCGGGATCCCGAGCGACTGGCAGTGGCCGCGCAGGCCCTCCAGCGAGACCACGTCCGCCGGCGATAGCGTCGGATTGAACGCCAGGATCGATTCCTTAAGCGTCATGCGCTGAAACGGCTTGCCAAAGTCGTATTGCTCGCCCTGATAACTGACCGTCGCCGCGCCGAGCACGCTCTGCGCCAATCCACGCAGCATCTCCTCGGTGAGGTTCATGAGGTCGCGGTAGTCAGCATATGACTGGTAGAACTCGAGCATGGTGAACTCGGGGTTGTGGCGTGTCGAAAGCCCCTCGTTACGAAAGTTGCGATTGATCTCGTAGACGCGTTCGAAGCCCCCGACGATGAGGCGCTTCAGGTAGAGCTCCGGTGCGACCCGCAGATAGAGGCTGATGTCGAGTGCGTTGTGAAACGTGACAAAGGGCTTGGCCGTCGCCCCACCTGGAATGGCCTGCATCATGGGGGTCTCAACTTCAAGAAACCCGCGTGCGTCCAGGAACTCGCGCAGGTAGCGGATGATCATCGTGCGCATCCGGAACGTCTGGCGCGTCACATCGCTCATGATGAGATCGAGGTAGCGCTGACGGTAGCGCGTTTCGGTATCCGTCAGGCCGTGATACTTCTCGGGCAGGGGGCGCAACGATTTGGTCAGAAGCCGGATTTCGTCGACCTTGAGCGAGAGTTCCCCGGTTTTGGTCTTGAACAGCGTGCCTTCCGCGCCGACGATATCGCCGATGTCCCATTTCTTGAACGCGTCGTAGCGCTGCTCGCCAAGCAGGTCGCGAGTGACGTAGAGCTGGATGCGTCCGGACATGTCCTGAAGGTGGCAAAAACTTGCCTTGCCCATGATCCGGCGGGTCATCAGGCGGCCGGCAACCTTGACGCGGACATTGCGCGTCTCGATCTCGCCCCCGTCCTTTTCGCCGTACTCGGCGTGCAGCTCTCCAGCAACGACATTGCGCCGGAAATCGTTCGGAAAGGCGCGGCCCAGGGTGCGCAGCTCGCTCAGCTTCGCGCGTCGCAGGGCGATCTGCTCACCTTCGTCTTGTGGAATCTGATCGTCCGACATAAAAGTTGTAATACAAACAATAAATTACGAGTTTATGTTAGAGACCCGCTTTAAGGCTGGCCTCCATAAACCTGTCCAAATCACCATCCAGCACGGCGTCCGGATTCCCGGTCTCCACCCCCGTTCGGAGATCCTTGATACGCGACTGATCCAGTACATAGGAACGAATCTGGTGACCCCATTCGATGTCGGTCTTGCTGTCCTCCAGCTTCTGACGCTCCTTGTCCCGGGCCTGCAGCTCCATCTCGTACAGGCGCGCTTTGAGCATCTTCATGGCCTCGGCACGGTTGCGATGCTGGGAGCGATCACTCTGGCATTGTACGACAATGCCTGTTGGCAGATGCGTGATCCGAATGGCGGAGTCAGTGCGATTGACGTGCTGGCCACCGGCGCCGCTCGCCCGATAAGTGTCCACGCGAAGGTCTGCCGGATTGATGTCCACCTCGATGTTTTCGTCGACCTCCGGGTAGACGAAGATTGAGGAAAATGAGGTATGCCGTCCGCGATTGGCGTCAAAGGGAGACTTGCGCACCAGTCGGTGAACGCCGCTCTCGGTTCGCAGCCACCCGTAGGCATAGGGACCGGTGAACTTGACCGAGGCGGTCTTGATGCCCGCCACCTCGCCTTCCGATAGTTCGATAATCTCGACCTTGAAGCCCCGCTTCTCCCCCCACATCAGGTACATGCGCAACAACATGTTGGCCCAATCCTGCGCCTCGGTGCCGCCTGCTCCAGGCTTGATGTCCATAAAGGCGTTGGCGGCGTCCATCTCGCCCGCGAACATGCGGCGGAACTCGACGTCATCGAGTTCCTTTGCAATGCGCAGAAGATCGTCAGCCACCGCGTCGCCGACGCTAGCGTCGTCCTCGGCCTGGGCAAGTTCAAGCAGTTCGCGCGCATCACGCAGCGTCGACGCGAGACGAGTGATCAGTTCTACGTCGGTCTCGAGCTTTGCGCGCTCGCGCCCAAGCTCCTGGGCGCGCTTGGGGTTGTTCCAGACCGCGGGATCTTCAAGCTCGCGCTGGACCTCGGTCAGCCGTTCCTGCTTGCGATCGAGGTCAAAGTAACCCCCGAAGCGTCGCGACGCGGGCCTCAAGGGCGGGGAGCTGCTGCAGAAGAGACTGGATTTCCGGCATGGGGTGCGAAGTTTCTCTACGTCAAAAGAGGCAGCGAGATTATAGCGGCTGCATGCGGACGAAGGAACGCGGCAACCTAGTTCAACTTGATGCCCATGACCTCGTGCACAAGCTTGCGAAGCAATTTGATCGCCTCCGGCGCCTCGATTTCCATCACGTGCTCCACCACCCATTTGTTATTAGTCTGGGCCATCTCGCTGGAAACCCGGTCACCCAGGTAGCGCACAAACGCGTAGCTCGGTCCGCTCTCCCGGCTGAAGTCGTATTCGGCGTAGTCCGCGAAGCGCGCATTCAGCGTATCGATGAACTGCCGTGCGTGGTCCCCCGGACCCAGGATGGCCGACAGGTTGGTTTGCGCATGTTCGGCCAAATCGCGTCCCAGTGCATTGACGAACGTGGTTCGATCCTCTTCGCTCAACTGTCCGTAGACGATTCGGTCAGCGATCTGAACAAGAAATGCGATGACTTCGGTCATGACGGCCACCAGCTGGACATCGGAAGCGAACTTGAAGCCCTCTTTCTCCATATGGCGCACGATTTCTTGCGCGATCTTCCACAGGTTGTAGCCAACTACGTTGGCCCGATCAGCCACCGTTTTTGGCCCCTTCGCGCGAAAACGCGTTTTCATGCGTATTGCCATCGATTCTCCCGTCGGCACCACCTAGCCGGACCAGCCCCGCGATGTCACGGTTATTCTAAGCGTCCCGCGCATCACGTGCACCGCAATCCCGGACCGTGATTGGGTGCATGCGTGCGGCGTCTTCCGCGCTCTGGCACAATCGCCACCTCCTAACGCAGCAGTCCACTATCACATGCCCGATCCAGACGTTGACTTCGCAAGCGGCATCTCGGCATTCGAGTCGAGAGAATTCGCGAAGGCGCTCAAGTTCCTTTCGCCGTTCTCCGAGCAAGGCAATCCCGAGGCGCAGTACCGCATGGCAATCATGTACCAGAATGGACTGGGCATCGTTCGTAACGACACGAAGGCCCTCGAACTGATGCGTGCGGCGGCCGAACAGGGCCACGCGCTCGCGCAGCACGGGCTAGGCTTCATGTACCTGCAAGGTGAATGCACCCCGAAGGATGCGGCGCAGGCAGCGGTGTGGTTCCGGAAGGCGGCCGACCAGGGGATGGCCGGTTCACAAATGACCTTGGGAATGATGTATGAGCAAGGTCTGGGCGTGGAGAAGGACCCGCAAGCGGCAAAGCGCTGGTACGAACTTGCCAGCGGCGGCTAGCCCCGGGGCAGCGGCGGGCGATGTACCCGCCGCGTGTTGCGCTTACTTCTTTTTGGCCCAGCTCGTGAAGCCGTCGGTCTTGCCGGCGGCGCCATCGTTGAAGCCGGCCTCATAGGCCTCGTTCAGGCGCTGCTCCTCGCGCTTCGGGTTGTGCAGAAAACCGCACGCCCAGCCGTTGATGTACTCCTTGTCAACGCCCTTCTTCTCCATCGCATCGATGGTCTTGTAGTACGTCTCGTTCATAAAAACGCAGCTCCTGAAATTGTCGGCTTTCTAGGGGACCGGTAAAGCGGGGGCATAGTTTACTCATCGATCTGTCCTTTTCAATGACTTGTCTCGGGATTGTTTCCCCCGCGGGGAAGGTGCCGGCTCTGCCTGTCAGGGTGGCTTGACTGCCACGGCATGCCGCGCCCTCAAATAACGTATCTGGGTCGGCCCGCCCTCGGCGTCGCGGTGCAGCCACACCAGG
>LJVB01000156.1 GCA_001304215.1 Acidithiobacillales bacterium SM1_46
GTTCTTGCCGCGCCATGGTGCGGGACACACGATTCCGCCGCACGAGGTGAACTACCGCGCCAATATCTGGGCCTTGCGCGAGGCAGGAGTGCGCAACGTGATAGCGGTCAATGCGGTGGGCGGCATCGCGCCCGATTTCATCGCGCCCGAGACGATCGTCATTCCCGACCAGATTATCGACTACACCTGGGGCCGCGCACATACCTTCTTCGGCGCGGAAAGCAAGACGGTGGAGCATGTGGATTTCACCAGCCCCTACTGCGAGTCGCTACGGACGCTTGTTATTTCCGCTGCATCCAAAGCCAGGCTGTCCGTCATTCCCCACGGAACCTACGCGGCAACACAGGGGCCACGTTTCGAAAGCGCAGCCGAGATCAGCCGGATCGAAAGAGATGGTGGCGATATTGTCGGCATGACCGGCATGCCGGAGGCCGGCCTGGCGCGCGAGAAGGAGCTCTGCTACGCGTGCATTGCGATGGTAGTGAATCCCGCGGCCGGCAAGTCCGCCGCGGTCATCAGCCTCAAGGAAATCATGCAGTATCTGGCCAGCGGCATGAGCAAGGTCCGTACGCTGCTCGAGGCCGTCATCCCCGAAGTGCCCCACGCCTGACCCGTAGTAGCGGCGGAACACGCCGCAATCTCATTCTTCCTAGGATTTCGCGGCTGGGGTGATTCGCACCAGCATGCCGAAGCGTGGGTGGTCGAAGTAATGCACGTCCTGCGTCCGGATACGTCGATGTTCGCGCAATCGCATCACCAGCGGCGCCGAATCGGCCGTGGCGCCGGGCTGGCGCAGCTGGAGGTTGACGTCCACGTGCAGGAAACGGCTGAGATAGAAGCGAAACAGTCCGTCGAGCGTACCGTCCGTCGTTGTAAGCCTTATCGGCTTGGTGTCTGACTTGGCTTCCGCGGTCTGTTGCCAATACCCATGCAGCAGTAGCCGGTAGTCGCTATCCTTGGAAATCTGCTCGGCGGCCTGGGCGATGACCGACTCGGAATCTTCGGGCATTCCGGGCAGTTCAGCGGCGGCAGTCTCGTCCGGGAGCGGGCGCACCTTTTCCTGTGCCCATAGCTCGCCGCCTTCGAGGCCAGGCATACGGTTTTCAAAAACCAGGACTTCCACGTTGTAGAGGCTGGTGCTGGCACCGGGCGTGGCGGCTTGGGCTGCGCAAGCGAAGGCGAGGGTGAGCAGGGCAATCAGGTGCTTCATGAAAGGGTCTCCGTCGGCGCGCTATAGTATGGACGATTCAGGGAGCACTTTCGAGGCAAGCCATGGCCGTTCGTCGCGTTCTCAAGATGGGGGAGTCGCAGCTCTATCGACGGGCGGACCCGGTGAAGGCGTTCGATACGCCGGCCCTGCACGCGCTGGTGCAGGACATGTTCGACACCATGGTCGCGCTCAATGGAGCAGGTCTTGCCGCGCCGCAGATCGGCGACTCGTTGCGCGTCGTGATATTCGGGTTCGAGGCAAACCCGCGCTACCCGGATGTCGAGCCGGTGCCGACCACGGTTCTCATCAATCCGGTGCTTGAGCCGCTAGGCGAGGAACGCGAAGACGGCTGGGAAGGCTGTCTGAGCGTGCCAGGCTTGCGCGGCCAGGTCAGCCGATACAAGCGCCTGCGTTACCGCGGCTTTGATGCCCGTGGCATCGAGATCGATCGTACGGTCGAGGGTTTTCATGCGCGCGTGGTGCAGCATGAATGCGACCATCTTGACGGAATTCTCTATCCGATGCGTCTCGCCGACTGGCGGCTGCTGCGATTCGAGGAAACCATGGAAGAGCCAGCGCAACCGGACTGACTTATTTCGCGCGATGGCGTACGGCCGGTGCTGTGGCCGATTCCGGGTGCAGCGCCGTCATCGCCTGGTTGAGTATAGCGAGGCGCGAGTCTGCGTCGGGCAGCTCGGACATGATGCGAAGCTTGGTCGGACCCTCCATGCGGTAGACGCGCGGCGCTGCCTGAAGCAGTTGAATCAGGGCCGCCGGGTCGATCTCCGGTTTTTCCTTGAACTCGATTCGTGCGCCCTTTGGGCCCGCCTCGATCTTGCGGATGCCGAGCGCCATTGCGCTCAGCTTCAGTGCTGTGGCGCGAAACAGCAGCTTGCCGGCTTCCGGCAACACCCCGAAGCGATCGACCACTTCCTCCTCGAGCTGTTGCAGGTCGCCCAGACTGTCGGCATTGGCGATGCGCTTGTAGAGCATGAGACGCATGGAAACATCCGGCAAATAAGTCTCCGGCAGCAGGGCGGCTGCATGCAGGTTGATCTCCGCGCCCCGCGGAGCGGATAGTGCCGGTTGAAGCGTTCCGCCGGAACGAAGTGTCTCGACGGCACGCTGCAGCAACTCCGAGTACAGTGCGAATCCGACCTCGTCAATGGCACCGCTCTGCGCTTCGCCGAGCAATTCACCGGCACCGCGGATCTCGAGGTCATGCGAGGCGAGCGCAAAGCCAGCACCCAGGTCCTCGAGCGACGCAAGCGCCTCGAGCCGCTTGCGCGCGTCGGCCGTGATGGCCTTCCAGCCGGGAATCAGAAGATATGCATAGGCGCGGTGGTGGGAGCGCCCGACGCGCCCGCGCAGCTGATGCATCTGCGCCAGACCGAACTTGTCGGCGCGCTCGATGATCATGGTATTGGCGGACGGGACGTCAATGCCCGATTCAATGATGGTCGAGCACACCAGGATATTAAAGCGCTGATGGTAGAAATCGAGCATGACCCGCTCGAGTTCGCGCTCGGGCATCTGGCCGTGGCCAACTTCGATCGTCGCCTCGGGCAGTAGCTCGCGAAGTTCCTCGGCGCTGCGCTCTATGGTGCGCACCTCATTGTGCAGGTAGTACACCTGCCCGCCACGGCGTATCTCGCGCAAGCAGGCCTCGCGGATGAGGCCCTTGTCGCGCTCGCCGACGAAGGTCTTGATCGATAGCCGGCCGGGCGGCGGCTGGCCAATGAGCGAGATATCGCGCATGCCGGCCAATGCCATGTTGAGCGTCCGCGGAATGGGAGTGGCGGTGAGCGTCAGGATATCGACCTCGGCGCGCAGTTGCTTCAGTCGTTCCTTTTGGCGAACGCCGAACCGATGCTCCTCGTCAATAATGAGCAGACCGAGATTCCTGAATCGGACGTCGTCCTGAAGGAGGCGATGCGTTCCAACCACAAAGTTCACGCTGCCATCTGCGAGACCGTCGAGCACCTCTCGCTCCTCGTTCCTGGAGCGGAATCGCGACAGCAGCTCGATGCGATACGGCAAACCGGCAAAGCGATCGCGGAAACTTTGGAAGTGTTGTTGAGCGAGCAGCGTGGTAGGCACCAGTACCGCAGCCTGACTGCCGCCGTGCACCGCCGCAAATGCCGCGCGGATCGCCACTTCGGTCTTGCCAAAGCCCACGTCGCCGCACACCAGCCGATCCATGGGTTTGTCTGATTCCATGTCAGTGAGGATTTCCTCGATTGCGCGCGTCTGATCGGGCGTCTCTTCAAAGCGAAATCCGTCCGCGAACGCCTGGTAGGCCTCATCGCGCTTCGGGAAGGCGTGGCCGCTGCGCGCCGTGCGCAGAGCCTGTACCTCAAGCAGCTCGGCGGCGGCATCATGGGCTTTTTCGAGTGCGCGCCGGCGTGCCTTCTCCCAGGCGTCTCCACCCAGGCGGTGAAGCGGGGCATGCTCAGGGTCGGTGCCGGTATAGCGCGTGATGAGATGAAGCGACAGGACCGGCACGTAGAGCTTGTCGCCGCCCGCATATTCCAGTGCGATGAACTCGCTTGGGCCATCGCCAACATCCAGGTTGACCAGGCCAAGATAACGGCCGACCCCATGCTCCTCGTGCACGACCGGATCGCCGGGACCGAGCTGCGCCAGATTCTTAAGAACTGTTTCAGGGTCGCGCGCCGCGCGTTCCCGACGTCGGCGCTGAGCGGCCCGCTCGCCGTAGAGCAGCGGCTCCGTGATCAGCGCGATGGCCGGCTCACGCAGCAGAAGCCCCCTTTCCAGGGCGCCGACGGTGATTGCGATCCGTGCCGTTCCGGAAAGGAAGTCCGACCAACCTTTGACGTCGACGGGCGTCACACCATGGTCGCGCAGCAGGCCGCGCAGGGTTTCCCGTCGGCCCGCGGTCTCGGCGACGATTAGAACGCGGCCCGGGTAGCCTTGCAGGTAGTCGAAAAGCGCACGATACGGCGAGGTAGAACGGTGCTCGGCGGGAAGCTGCGGGGGTGGCAGTACCGCAAAGGTATCGGCATTGGCGCTCGGCGGCTCGGTCGCCGACAGGTCGCGCAAGCGTACCAGGCGATGTTCCGCCAGACGGCGCTCAATCGTTTCGGCGTCGAAGAATAGTTCGTCAGTCCGCAGGATCGGGCGCTGGGGGTCGCGTCCGAGATCATGGTGTCGCTCGCTCGTCTCACGCATGAACTGGCGTAGTGTTTCGCCAATGCCCTCCTCGGTCATGCAGAGGGCATCGGCGGGCAAATAGTCGAAGAAGCTTACTGTCTGCTCGAAGAAAAGTGGCAGGTAGTACTCGATCCCGGCCGGCGCGAGACCCTGGCTCACGTCACGATAGATGGCCACCTTCTGTGGATCGCCCTCGAAGCGCGCCCGAAAGCGCTGACGAAAGTACTGGATCGCCTCCTCGGTCTGCGGAAATTCGCGTGCCGGAAGCATCCGCACGTGCGGAAGGTGCTCGGCCGAGCGCTGGGTGGCGGGATCGAAGCCGCGGATCGACTCGATGCGCTCATCGAACAGATCGATGCGAAACGGCCGGACGCTGCCGGCGGGAAAGATATCGATGAGTCCACCGCGCACGGAGAACTCGCCGGGCTCCATGACCTGGGAGACGGCCTGGTAGGAAGCCCGTGCGAGCTGTTCGCGCAAGCTCCCCACGTCGAGAGCCGCGCCCACCTCCAGGCTGAAGCTTTGTGCGGCCACATAGCCGGACGGGGCGAGGCGTTGCAGCAGCGTTGCTGCGGTCACCAGCACTAACCCGCGCTTCAGAGTTGGAAGTCGATAGAGCGTCGCGAGCCGCTCGGAGCTGATGTCCGGGTGCGGCGAAAAACTGTCGTAAGGAAGACTCTCCCAGTCCGGGAAGTGAAGCAGTGGCAGGTCGGCGGGAGCGTAGAACGAAAACTCATCGTGGATTTGGCGTGCATGCTGGGCGTCACGCAGCACAACCAGAACCGGGGCCTCCTTAAGAAGGTTCGCCACCGAGACCCCGACGAGCCCTCGGGCGCTCCCGAACAGCCCAAACCAATCCTGCGGCGTTCCGTGCCGTTCGGGGATCGGTGGTCTAAACGGCGAATGCAAAAGGGAGTTTTTCACGGTCCAAGCGTGTAGGCCTTGAGGCGGGCGTATTCTACCGGACGGCCGCCCATCAGGCCGAAAAGTGAAAACTACTTGCACAGCCTAGACTTATGTGCATAATTTGATCTATCGCCGTAAAACAATGCACTAACTTGCTGGTCGACTCCCGCAAGGATGAGCCGATAGGGGTGGCTACATGGCAAAGCAGGCTGCACGATTCAAAGTAGGCGACACAGTTTTTTATCCGTCCGCGGGTGTCGGTGTCATCGAGTCCATCGAAGACGTCTATGTCGAGGGACGGGCAGAACCATGCTTCGTCATCTCGATTCCGGAAACGCGTATGGTCATCAAGATGCCGCGTTCCAATATCGCGAAGAATGGCGTGCGTCCGTTGCTCAACAGCCGCAAGCTGCGAGAGCTGTTCAAGGTACTCTCCGCCAAAGGCAAACGCCGCGTGACCGGTGGCAACTGGACCGAGCGTTGCAAGGAGATTGAGCGCAAGATCAACTCGGG
>LJVB01000157.1 GCA_001304215.1 Acidithiobacillales bacterium SM1_46
ATTCACGCCATTTGGCATTGTGCCGACGCTGCTCTTGGCAGGCGCCCTCGGCGTGGCGCGTTACGGGCATCGCCGCGCGGGTGTCACCGCGGCAGTCGTCGTACTCGGCGTGGCGCTGTCGTTAAGGTTTGTCGGCGGCACGCTTGATCGCGCAGCCCTCGCTTTGGTGACCGAGGGTAAGACGGGTCTCGTCGACATTGCACTATTTTTCTTTGGCGTTGGCGCGTTTTCGTTTGGGGGCGGCCTGAGTATGCTCGCCTTCATGCAAGACCAGGTGGTAAACCAGATGCGCTGGCTGAGCGATCGGGAGTTTCTCGATGGTCTTGCGCTAGGGCAGCTCACACCCGGACCGATCCTGATGGTGGCGGCCTTCGTCGGATACAAGCTCGCCGGGATCACCGGCGCGCTGGTCGCGGCGCTGGCGATCTTCTTGCCGTCGTTTCTCCTGATGCTGTCAATTCTGCCGTGGATGGTGCGAATCAGGGAGTGGCGCTGGATGAAGCCTGCTCTGAAGGGTATTGGTCCGGCGGTGATCGGGTTGTTGATCATCACGCTCAGTCAGATGCTGCCGGCGGCAGTGACCGATGCCTTCACCGGCGTGTTGATGGTGGCTGCCGTGGCAGGTCTGATCATCTGGCGAATCGGGCCATTGCCTCCGATGCTCACTGGCGCTGCCGCCGGCTGGGCAGCGCGTCTGCTTCGATGACAGCCAGTTGGGCGGACCCGCTGTTGCGGGTAGAGTTGAGGCAGGAAGCGGGTCAGTCGGCGTGACGACGGGCCGCGGGTGGCAGCGACACAACCTGCCTTCGTCGCGACGCATACAGGAGCGTCGCACCGCTGATCACCATGACCACCTGTATCCACGGTAACAGCGGCTCGAGTTGCCTATAAAGGTGCTGCCAAGCTAGCAGCGTGCTCATTGGGTCAAGCGCTTGCGCCAGCAGCAGAACATCAAAGACCCAGCGTGGGCCCACGGTGCAACACGACGCCAGGCGCACGTACGAGACACTCAGGCCGAGCAGGGCAGCGCCGTATACGAACGCATGAATCTGCCAGCGTCGATTCATTGGGCGAGTGAAGTAGGAGGATGCCATGAAGGCAATCAGCAGATGGACGGCAAGGGTAAGCGGGTAGTAGTAGATGCCCCAAGTCTGGAGGCCCGTGGCGGTTGGCCGATGTTGCACAACGAAAACCGCCTGTTGCGCAGTCACCGACAGAGCAGCCGCGGGGTTGGAGCCCCATAGTGTGGCAAGTAGCGGCAGTTGCTCGAACAGCGGCAGAGAGATCGCGTTCGGCGCATGGCCGACACATACCGCGAGCAGTGTCGTTTCAATGGCGAGCAGGGACACGAAGATACCAACGGCGAGAAGCAGACCGTACCACAGTGTGACGGGTGCGTTGCGATTCATTCCGGCGGGGATTGTTGACACGTTGTTAGTCTAGTCCACGGAACATAAACCGTGCGGTGCGCTCGCTTGCGCGCGCAGCGGGCCCAAATCGTCTTGGGCCAGACGATGCAGAGAGCACCAACACTGGGGGATCGTGCGTGTGCGGATCGCCAAACGGAGTACCATCGAGCGTCCGTGTGGTGCGGCGCGGGCCTGGCGCCGTTCGTCGCGCGCCGACCCAGGGTGCCGTGCCCTTTAGTTGCCGCCGCTCCCGGCCGTCACTTCCACTTCACGTGCCAGAAAGTAGTCCAGATCGAACCCATAGAGTGTGACCTCCGCGGTGGCATCGTCGGCGAGCACACCCTCGAGCTTGCCGAGTTCCGTCGCTTTGGTGTAGTTCACAAGTAGCGTGGTGCCGCCATAACCAAGTGTGAAAGTCTGCAGGCTGGAATCGAGCGCCGAGACATTACCCTTCGCCTTCACCGTGATGGTTTTCAGAGTTTGCGTCGCGACGCTTTGAGCCGTGCAGGTGGGTGGCGTTGTGCCGTTGTCAATCGTCTGGCAGCGTACCTTGGTCTTCAGGCGATCAGCGGCGGCGCGCCCCAGCAGCGTGTCGATGCCACTTTGGTCGGTAACACCAGCATACTGAACCGTGTAGGTACCGCCATCCACCGTCAGGACGAAGTGATCATAGGTCTCGTCGAGATCTGAAACATAACCGGACAGGCTCGTGCGGTATCCCACCGACAGTTTGTCATCGGCATGCAGGGGCGAGAGCTTGAGCGTCACCTCACAGGGCGTCGTGGCAAAGTCAACGGTGAATTCCTTGAGGTCGGCGTCGAGCGCAACATGCTCGTGCGATTGCGCCACGAGGTTGATCGCACCGGTAATATCGACAGAACAAACGCCATTCGCACAGGAGAGCCGGTTCGGCCGGTCGGAGTTGTCATCGTAATAGGAGACGAACTTGCATTGATCGGTAGTTGGCTGGCCGTTTATGGTTCGGCGCAGCGTGACGTCCTCGCCCAGCTCGACATGCAGCCGATTGTAGGGTCCCGCCTCGCACATCGTGGTGTCAACGCGCTCGACAATCTGATCATGGCCGAGTTCGGCGGCATCGATCGCCAGCGGTTCGTGGATGATCTCGCACGTACGGCCACCGGTGTGTCGCAATTGCACCGTATTGATCGTGAACTCAACGCTGTCGTAGTCGCCGAGGTCGTCCGTGACATAGGCAGAAACCGTGGCTGAGTTGGTTGGGTCGCCGTTGCCGCCGCCGCAAGCGTGGAGAAGAACCGTCGCACTCAGCGCAGTCAGGACTGCAAGAAAGAGTTGGGGCATTCGCATTTGTTACCTCCCGGAAATACATCAGGCAAGTAATGATGGGTAATTCTGTTGCAGACGAGGCGCGGGATGCAATTCTCGTTGGACGAACGGAAGCCCACTGCGGAAATGACGGCGGCCCTCGCGTTCGAACTTCCGGCATGGCACTCTGTGAGCCTCGAAAAAGAGCGGAGAAGGCTGGATATGAGGTGGGTTACCAGGGAGCGGCCCAAGATCGATCGTATCGCCTGTCCCTGGCTGATCGCGCGATTCATCGACAAGCACGCGGAGTTTCTCTACGTTCCTGCGAAGGACGTGATGCGAGTCGCGACGGAGCAGGGTGCCATTCCGTATGACGTGCCAGATGTGGAGTATGGACACGTTGGCGAGCTCTGCTCGTTTGACGCCTTCTTGAAGAAGCACAATCTCACCGATCCCGTGTTGCAGCGACTGGCAGCCATCGTGCGCGGTGCCGACACAGGCCGACCCGAACTCACGCCCCAATCGCACGGGTTGCTGGCTATTTCGATGGGACTGTCAAAGAACTTCGCCGATGACCACGAGATGTTGCGCTACGGCATGGTTATGTATGACGCCCTATATACCTGGTGCCAGAGCGGGAATACGTCGGGGCATGGCGGCGGCTGAGTTGGGGCTTCGCGGCCAGCCGCCGGGGCTGGCAACTTGACGGACCCGGGCGTCGGGCGTTAACTGCATGGCTTGTCTTGGGCGGTCAATGCTGCTCGACCGCGAGGTCACTAGAAAGATGAGCCAGCCCTACCAGCACGCGCTCCCCGTCGGTACCCGCGTCGAGTCCTACGAGATTCGCGATGTATTGGGCGTGGGCGGCTTCGGCATTACCTATCGGGCCTTCGATCACAATCTGGAATGTGACGTTGCAATCAAGGAGTACTTGCCGAGTCAGTTCGCAGTGCGGCAGGGTGATTCCACGGTCACGCCCAAGACGGATGGCGATGCGCCGGCATACGAGTACGGCCTGAAGCGCTTTCTCGAGGAGGCGCGCACGCTAGCCAAGTTCCGGGAGTCGCACATCGTGAGGGTAGTGCGCTACCTGGAAGCACACCACACGGCCTACCTGGTGATGGACTACGAGGCGGGAGAGCCGCTCAGCGCTATCCTCTCGCGTGAAATGCACCTCGACGAGGCGCGTATCACCGCAATCGTGGTTCCGATCCTTGAGGGTCTGCGGGTCGTGCATGCAAAGAATATTCTGCATCGCGATATCAAACCGGCGAACATTTGTTTGCGGCGCGACGGCACTCCGGTGCTGCTCGATTTCGGTTCTGCCCGGCAGGCGCTCGAGCAGAAGTCGCAGGTTCTCACCGGAGTCGTGACGCCGGGGTACGCGCCGATCGAGCAGTATTTCTCCGATGGTCGACAGGGTCCCTGGACCGACATTTACGCGATCGGGGCGACGATGTATCACTGCGCCATCGGAGTCGCGCCGGTAGTGGCCACCGAGCGCCTTGCGCTCATTCAGGACAAGGAGGCAGATCCCGTGGCGCGCGCCGCCGATCTGTTGCGCAACCGCTTCAGCGTTCATTTTCTCGAGGCGCTGGTGGCGATGATGAAACCCAATGCGAAGGATCGGCCGCAGACCGTCGATGAGGCGCTTGTGTGTCTGAAGGAGGGCAGCAAATCATCTGGGCGTCCGACGCTGGGGGGAGGCGCGACGACGGGGATCGGTCACAGTCCCGCCTGGGAACCGGGGTTGCTGCAACGTTTTGAATCTACGCTGGAGCCCCATGTTGGCCCGATCATGGCGAAGTCACTGGTGAGCAAGGCGGCCACCAAGACACAGAACGTGGAGGAGCTTTCGAGGCTACTCGCCGACTTTCTGCCGACCGAGCAGGCAAAGACCACGTTTCTTAGCCGCACGCGTAGCCTGACGCAGCGTGTGACGTCGGAGGCGGCCCCAGCCCCAGCCCCAGCCCCAGCCCCAGTTCCGTCCCCACCCCTGGCATCCACCGCACCGCAGCCAGGCGCCAGGGTGAGCGAGCCTATCACCACCCCGGCGGTAGATGGCGAACAACAGCGGCGCGCCACCGAGGCGTTGGCGGTCTACCTGGGACCTTTCGCCCGGGTCCTGGTGAAAAATGCTGCCCGCCGCGCAGCGGACGCCAGCGAGTTCTTCCGATTGTTGGGCGAGGAGATTGCTGACGACAAGCAGCGTGAGGCATTCCTGCGAGCCATGGAGCGTGGGCGGGCGATGGCCGGGAATTGACCATCCGGGGCGGCATCAGGCGTCGTGTCCGTGCATGCCCTACCCATGTAACGGCTCTCCCGTTAGGATGGTACGGGGAACAGTACATAACAAACGGGGCGGCTGTCAGTTAGCCTCAAACGGTGGGGGATACGCAATGACGGCGCCCAGCAGGCGGCTCGGCAGCATGGCGTTGTTCGCCGGCGCGCTCGGCGTCGCGATGCCGGTCGCTGCCGACTGGAGCGCCCGGCGTGTCTACGATCCTTTCAGTGGCCAGTCGCCCTGCGTTGCTGAAACGGATTTCGTAAGTCTGCACGATGGGTATCAGGACACTCGCCTGCGGCTGCGGGTGGGCCAGCAATCCGTCGCCATCGTCACGGAGTCCAACATCGACGGCAGTAAACCAGGCGCCGGAATTGCGGTGGACGATCAGTCACTGATTCCTTTCGATGAGATCAATCTGGAGCAGACTGCTGTTTTCCATAAGCAAGCCGCCACGCTCATAGAGCAGTTCAAGCTTGGCCGCGAGGCCAGTGTGCGCCTGCATTTCTGGCCGACGTGGGCGCCCAAGGGCCTGAAGACGATCACGATAAGCCTCATTGGCTTCACGCGGGCCTACACCCAACTACCTAACTGTTCCTGAAATACGAAGGGCAAGTAGTACGCTGCCGTCGATCTACCAAGAAGAAACGGAGACTGGAGGGGTATTATGAAACTTGTTGTCAAATTCAATCTCGTGCTGATTGCGGTGCTGGCGCTTGGCCTGGTGCTCATCGGGACGCTGTCCTATCGCATCCTTCAACAGAATGCGCGCAACGAGATCGTGGAGCGGGCCGGTATGATGATGGAAGC
>LJVB01000158.1 GCA_001304215.1 Acidithiobacillales bacterium SM1_46
GTGTACTCGCCGAAGCTATGTGCCGCACTTGCTGAACTGCGCGATGCCGGAAGGCTGCAGCATGTCGCGGAACGCTTTTCGGAAGGCATGCTGGATGGTTGCGCCATTGCCATTGCCGCGACCGACGATGATGCCGTCAACCGACAGGTGTCAGAAGCGGCCATTCAGCGTAACGTCCCGGTGAACGTTGTCGACCAGCCCGAGCTTTGCAGTTTCATCGTGCCCTCGATTGTTGATCGCTCGCCGGTCGTGGTGGCGGTCTCAACCGGTGGTGCCTCTCCAGTTCTGGCGCGACTCATCCGAGCGCGACTCGAAACGCTCATCCCTACCGCGTACGGAAGACTGGCACAGCTGGTCGAGAGCTTTCGTGACAAGGTCAAGGCGCGGTTTACGCATTCCCCGAAACGTCGCGTGTTCTGGGAGGACGTGCTGCAGGGACCAGTTGCGGAGCTGGTGTTCGCGGGACAGGAAGAAGACGCGCGCATCGAACTTGAAAAGAAACTTTCCTCCGCCGATGGCACCGGCAAACCAGTCGGGGAGGTTTACCTCGTCGGCGGAGGTCCCGGTGATCCAGATCTGCTCACCTTCCGGGCGCTGCGGCTGATGCAGCAGGCCGATGTGGTGGTGCATGATCGGCTGGTCTCGGAGGAAGTCCTGAACCTCGCGCGTCGTGACGCGGTACGAATCTACGCGGGCAAGGAGCGGTCACACCACGCGATCCCACAGGAAGACATCAATCAGCTCCTCGTGCGGCTCGCCAAGGAAGGCAAACGCGTCGTGCGTCTAAAGGGGGGCGACCCGTTTATTTTTGGTCGTGGTGGGGAGGAGATCGAAACGCTGGCGGCGGAGGGCATTCACTTTCAGGTGGTACCCGCTGTCACAGCTGCGGCGGGTTGCGCCGCTTATTCGGGTATTCCGCTTACGCATCGGGATTATGCCCAGTCCGTGGTGCTGGTGACCGGTCACCTACAGGACGGCACGGTCAATCTTAACTGGAAGGGGCTGGTCCAGCCCGATCAGACAGTCGTGTTCTACATGGGCCTGCAGGGCGTGCAGACCATCTGTCGCGAACTAATTGCGCACGGCATGCCCGACTCGACACCGGCGGCCTTGGTGCAACAGGGCACCACACGCCACCAGCGGGTCTTCACGGGAACACTCGCAACGCTGCCAGAAATTGTCGAGCGCTCAAAGGTCAAGGCACCGACGCTGATCATCGTCGGCGATGTCGTGCGGCTGCGCGACAAGCTGAAGTGGTTTGAGCCGACCGGGGAGTGACAGGCTATTAGTTGCTGGCCGGCCGCTTGCGACCGAGGCCGTGCTCTACGGCGAGCACCGCGGCCTCCACACGGGAATGCAGCCCGAGCTTGCGCAGTATCGCTTTGACGTGCAGCTTCACCGTCCCATCCGTAATGTTCAGTTCACGCGCGATCATCTTGTTGCTGAGCCCGGAGGCCACGTACTCCAGAATTTCCAGCTCTCGAGGCGTGAGTTCAGCGAATGGCGCCTCGGATGGTGCCGCGTGCTCAGTAGTGGCGCCTTTGCCCTGTACGATCCGTGCGAGCGTGCCGACCATCTCCTTCGCGACGACGTTGTCGCCGCGCAGAGTAGCCTCGAGAGCTGGCAGCAGTTCCTCGGGATCCATGTCTTTCAGCAGATAGCCCTGCGCACCGCCCCGTAGCGCGCCCTGAAGATCAGCGTCCTCCCGGCTCATCGTGAGCATGACGACCGGCATTTTGAGTCCGAGCTCGCGCAGGCGGTTTAGCGTGTCGATACCGGAGAGTCCCGGCATCTTGATGTCCAGCAGGATTATCTCGGGGTTCATCGATTGCGCCAGCCGAATGCCTTCCTCTCCGGAGCCGGCGGAAGCCACGATCTCGACGCCGCGCGAGCGCAGCAATTCTTCCATACCGCGTCGCACCAATGCGTGATCATCGATCAGCAGAACGCGCATGTCGCCTTATCCCACGGAGCGTCGCGCCGCCTCGAGGCGACCGTGGGTTGGAAAGGTGACCAACACGCGGGTGCCTTCGCCGGTTTCGCTCTCGATGCTGAGCTCGCCGGGCAGCCGCTCGGCGCGTTCACGCATGATATAGAGACCGAGCTGCTCGCCGGGAGAGAACTCGCCTGGCGGCTCCATGCCATAACCATCGTCTTCGATGAGCAACTGGTAGCGCCCGTCGTCCGTGCGGCTCAGGAGAATGCGGACGTTATGCGCATGGCTGTGCTTGCGAATGTTTGTCAGGGCCTCCTGCGCAATGTAGTAGAGCGCGATCTCCTGGGCAGGAGTGAGCTTCAGGTTGTCCAATTCGCTGTGAAAGTACACGTTGACGCTGGTTTCATCCCGAAAGCGCTGCACGAGGTGGGTAATGGCTGGCAGCAGGCCGCGATCGTCCATGCGGAGCCGAAAGTTGGCGAGCAGCTCGCGCAGACTGCTATGCGCCTCGTCGAGCGCGCTGCGCAACTTGCGAACCTCGTTCTGTGCTGCGCGTAGATCCTTCTTATAGAGTACTTCGCCCAGCATCTTGACCTGCAGCCGCATGCTGACCAGCGACTGGGCGAGCGAATCGTGCAGTTCGCTGGCGATGGCGTTGCGCTCCTCCATGATAGCTAGCTGGCGCGCGTCATTGTCCAACCGTGCCTTGTCGAGCGCCAGACCGAGGTGGCGACCGATGCTGATGAGAAGCTCGTGCATATCCTCGCCAAGCCCGGAAACCGGCCAGTTGAGGTGCAGCGTGTAGACGCCCAGCGTGCGGTCCTGGTACTGCATGGGAACCACCACGATCTCGCCCCGGTCGTCCGGCGCGGGCGCGTCGCTGGCACGAACACAGCCCAGCGCGTTGGTCAGGATGTGTACGTCCCGGCTGTCTATCGACCATCCACAATGCGGGCAATGGGTCTGCAGGGCCGGCACAAGCGGATCGCCGCCACGACGCGCGAGCGGCTGCAGCGTGCCATTCCCAGCGAGTTCGTGAACCGTGGCAGCGCGCGCGTCCACCAGTTCGATAAAGGCGTCTAGGAAGCGCGTAAGCAGTTCCTCGCGCGTACCGGGACTGGAGAGACTAAGGGCAACTTCGTACAGAATATCGAGCGACTGCGTCTTGCGGGCCAGTCGCACCGTCTGGGTGTGCGAGTGCGCGTCCATCTCGATAGCGAGCCGCTCGAGCATTCCCCCGAGACTGTTGATGTCTTCAATAATATTGGCGAGGTCCGGCTCGGGCGAAGTCGGCACCTTTGCCGAAAGATCGCCACCGCGCATCCGCTCAGCCCATACGCGCAGATGTGCGACGAAACGCAGACGCTGCTGCACCCGGTGGAGCAGGGCGACGAGTAACCCGATGCTGGCCAGGGCGAGCACCAATGCAATCCAGTCGGCACTCCGATAGCCGAGAAGCGAAAGGCCAATCGTGCCCGCGCTACCGGCCAGCAGGACGATCAGGAACCGAATGGGTCGCGAAGGTTTTCCCCAGAACAGCGCGACGACGCGTCGTGTGAGGGGTAGTCCCGGTTGCTTGAAGGATGAAGCGTTTGCTGGCATGGGGCGAATATAGCGTCAACCAGGATGGTTCGGGGTCGACGCGGACTTCATCATAGCAGAAACATCTGGCGCCCCGCCCGCAGACACCGTTGCCCGGCGATCAGCTGTCGGTCCGCGGCTTGGTATGCGAGGGGTCGTTCGGGTTGAAGAAGATGAACTGAAACTCGCCGGGATTGATTTCCACGTAATCGAGCGTTGCGCCCGAGAGTAGCTCCTTGGCGCCAGGAGTTACCACCACATCGATACCCTCGGTTACGAAATGGATGTCTTCGTCCTTGCGCTCGTCAAAGCCCATGCCGTACTCGATTTCCTTTTCCTCTCCCAGGCGAACCGCAATTCGCAGGCACATGCCTTGCGATTGACCATGCTCGGCGGCCTTTCGAATCTGTTCGGCAGCGCTGGCGGTGATATTGATCATGATTGGCTCCTATTGCTGGGCACTACGACCGCGTGCGGAGGGCTTGTGTGCTCGGACGAATTCAACGAAGCGTCGCGCCCAGTGGTTGCTGTCGAGATCGCGCATATGGGTGTAACAGGCCAGCAGGTTCTTGTAGACGATGCCGTCACGCTTGCCGTCGATGCCGTTGCCACGCAGAACCTCATAGGCATAGGTAAGACCGGACGAGACATTTTCAAGTGCCGAATAGTGAAATTCGTGAGCACGTAGCTCTGGCGCGCCTTGACCGGGTGTGGCGAGCGGCCAGAGCCCCGCGCCGGTTTCGCGCAGGCGCACGTAACCGCGACCCTGCGGTCGGGAGTGCATGACGGAATCTGCGGGAATTACGCCAACCATCTCGCAGCGACGGTTGCGCCAGGTGAGCGAGCGAGTCAGATACATCAGACCCCCGCATTCCGCGTAGGTCGGAAGACCCGATTCAATAGCGTCGCGAATCGCAGCACGAAGCGGTTGGTTGGCCTCAAGGGCTTCCATTTGCACTTCCGGGAAGCCGCCGCCGACGAAGAGCCCGTCGAGCGCTGGCAGGCGAGCATCGTGCAACGTATCAATGGGCACGATTTCAGCGCCGGCCGCACGTAACGCATCGAGGTCGCCCGGATAATAGAAGGCAAATGCGGCATCGCGCGCAATCCCGATGCGCACATCGGGCTGAGTCGGAAGCGTTCGCATGGCGGGAGCTGGTACGCCAGGCCACCCGGCAGGGGCTTCGCCCAGCGCGAGCAGTCGGTCGACATCGACTTGGCGACTGATGGCCGCGGCAATGACATCGATCCGATCCTCGGCCACGGCGGTCTCATTGCTTGGCACCAGGCCGAGATGACGTTCTACGATGGTAAGATCTTCATCGTAGTGCACGGCACCGAGCACGGTGACATCGGTGTAATGTTCGATCACGGCGCGCAGCTTCGATTCGTGACGCGTACCACCCAGCTGGTTAAGGATCACGCCGGCGATCCGCACACGCCGATCGAAGGCCTGATACCCGAGGATAAGCGGCGCAATGCCGCGGGTCATGCCGCGAGCGTCGATCACAAGGACCACCGGCGCATCTAGCAGGGTCGCCAGCGCAGCATTGCTGTTGCTGCCGTCGAGATCGAGGCCGTCATAGAGTCCCTTGTTGCCCTCGATAAGACAGACGTCGGCGTCCCGCGCGTGCTGCGCAACGCTAAGTCGGATCTCATCGTGGCCCATGAGGTAGAAGTCGAGGTTATGACAGGCGCGACCGCTGGCGACTGACAGCCAAAGGGGGTCGATATAGTCGGGCCCTTTCTTGAACGGTTGCACGCGCAGGCCACGCTGGCGCAACGCCGCGCATAGTCCAAGCGTGACTGTGGTCTTGCCGGATGATTTGTGCGCCGCAGAAATAAGGAGGCGCTTCATCGGTGGCCCTCCGCGGCGAGATTGCTCCATGGACTCCGGAAGGTTGATCCGGAGCCGTCGTGGTTTGCCGTCGCTTTACGCCGCGGCTGGCTTGCCGGCCTCGCCGGCCGTCGCCTTGTGGTGCGGATCGGCATCGGCATCCGCGAGACTCTGCGGCAGGAATGGCAGCACTTTGAGCGCGAAGGCAGCGAGAAAGAGCGCGATGCCAAGCCCGCTGACGCCAAGGACAACCTCGGGCAGGCTCGGCGCGTAGCTTCCCACGCGACCGTCGAAGAACGAGCTTTCCACGACTTCCTTACCGGCCAGGAGCTGCATGGGGTAG
>LJVB01000159.1 GCA_001304215.1 Acidithiobacillales bacterium SM1_46
TCGCGCCGCGCGCTCGGGCCGCACCTCCCGCTTGTCGTCAGGTACGGCCGGCGCGTGATCCGCGCGCGGAGCCGAAAGTGGTGCCTCGGCCACGTCAGGCTGCGTCTGCGGCACCACTCCAAGCGGGGAGGCTTCGGCTGTGGCAATTTCAGGCGGGTGTCGCGGAGCTGTTTCTCGGCCTCCACGCAGATCGCGTCCCGGACGTTCGTCGCGCGGACGGCGCTCCGGGCGCCGGCCGCGGTCATCCCGCGAACGCCCTTCCCGGCGTCCACCTCGATCGCGTTCGCGACCTGCGGAGAAGTCACGCTTCGGGTGCTCAAGTTTGGGCAGCAACTCCGGCGTCACGGTGCCGACCGGGATCTTGTGGCCGAGATAGATCTCAATCTCCGGCAGGCTGAAGACATACTTTTCGCAGGCAAAGCTCACCGCGTCGCCCGAGGCGCCGGCGCGTGCGGTCCGGCCGATGCGATGCACATAGTCCTCGGCGTTTTGCGGCAGGTCGAAATTGAAGACGTGCGAGACGTCGGGGATGTGCAGGCCGCGCGCCGCCACGTCTGTGGCGATTAGTAGCGGCAAACGCCCCTCGGTGAAGTCCTTGAGAATTCGCAGGCGCATGTTCTGCGGCACGTCACCCGAGAGCACCTCGGCGTTGAAACCATTCACCTTGAGCCAGCCGACCAGTCGCTCAGCGAGGGCCTTGGTATTAATGAAGACCAGGCTTCGCGCCGGATCGGTGTGGCGCAGCAATCCCACCAGTAGCGGGATCTTCTCGTCCATCGCCGTGTGGTAGAGGATCTGGGTGACCTTGTCGGCGGTGCGCTTGTCCGGCTCGATGTGCACGAACTGCGGCTCATTCATGTGCTCGAAGGCGAGCTCGGTGACACGCAGCGAGAGCGTTGCGGAAAACAGCATGCTGAGGCGCTTGTCAGGCGGCGGCAGTTTGCGCAACAGGTAACGGATGTCCTTGATGAAACCAAGGTCGAACATCCGGTCAGCCTCGTCCAGCACCATGACCTGGACATGGTCAAGATCGAATATGCCCTGCTTGTAGTAATCGATCAGCCGCCCCGGAGTGCCGATCAGGACGTCAACCCCCTCTTCCAACGCCTTGCGCTGCTGGTCGTAACCGGTGCCGCCGAAAACCAGCACCAGGCGAAATCCGGCATACTTGCCGAGCACTTCGGCGTCCTTGTGTATCTGGACAGCAAGCTCGCGGGTCGGGGCGAGAATCATGACGCGCGGCGAGGTCGGTTTGCGCCCGGCCGCCGGCGGGTGGTTTAGCAGATGGCTGAAAGCGGCCAGCAGAAAGGCGGCCGTCTTGCCGGTGCCGGTCTGGGCCTGGCCAGCCACGTCCCGGCCGGTCAAGGCAACGGGCAGCGACTCAGCCTGGATGGGGGTGCAGTTCTCAAAGCCCGCCTCTCGCACTCCGGCCAGCAGGGGCTCGGGCAGACCAAGGCTTGCAAACGAACGGTCGGTCAGGTGATGTTCAGTCATCTAAGCGCATAAAGAATAACAGAAAATGTGGGGCCGCAGGGTGGCAATCTTGCATTGCCCACTTGATTCGGCTCAAATTAGCCTCACCTTAAGCGGCATTCCTACCCGACGCACCATCTCTCAACCCGGCATTTCGCCGCGGTTTTTCCAGAATCAATCCCAACGGAGGCATTTGAATTATGAGCCAGGGCATCATCAGCGTGACCGACGACAGCTTTGAGAATGAAGTCCTCAAAGCCAACGGGCCGGTCCTGGTGGACTACTGGGCTGAATGGTGCGGCCCCTGCAAGATGATTGCCCCGGTGCTCGAGGAAATCGCGAGCGAGTACGCGGGCAAGATCAAGGTGGCCAAGCTTAACATCGATGAGAATCCCCAGACGCCCCCCAAGTATGGCATTCGCGGCATTCCGACCCTGATGCTCTTCAAGAACGGCTCGGTCGAGGCCACCAAGGTCGGCGCTGTCTCAAAGTCCCAGCTTGCCGCCTTTATAGACGGCAATATCTAGCCGCCTCTCCTTGCGATCGTTCCCGCCGGCCGGCGCGCGCGACTGGACGAACCTCAAAACAGGTGTTACTTTTCTTCTAGAAGCACAGAATTCATAACGATCCGCTGCTTCGCAGTAAACCCGTTCCCTTCCCCTGCAACTCCCGGACGCAGCCCGACGCGGTGCGACCTGTCCGGACCCCAATGTGGTGACCCCCTATGCCCCAGATGAGCCTTACCGAACTTAAGCGCAAACCCGCAACCGAGCTGGCCGAGATGGCCGCTTCGCTTGATGTCGAGGGTGGCGCGCGACTGCGCAAGCAGGATCTTATCTTTGCCATCCTCAAGGCGCAGGCCAAGAAGGGTGAGGACATCATGGGAGAGGGCGTGGTCGAGATCTTGCAGGACGGCTTCGGCTTTCTGCGCTCGGCCGATGCGTCGTACCTGGCGGGTCCGGACGATATTTACGTTTCGCCGTCGCAGATCCGCCGCTTCAATCTTCGCACCGGCGATACCGTCAAGGGCAATATCCGTCCACCGAAGGAATCGGAGCGCTATTTCGCGCTGCTTAAGGTTGATGACATCAACTTCGAGAATCCGGATCAGGCCAAGAACAAGGTACTGTTCGAGAACCTTACCCCTTTGCATCCGCAGGAGCGCTTCAGGCTGGAGCGCGACAACGCGTCAAGCGAGAACATGACAGCACGCGTCATCGACCTGATCGCCCCGATCGGCAAGGGCCAGCGCGGATTGATCGTCTCGCCGCCCAAGGCCGGCAAGACCGTCATGTTGCAGAACATCGCCCACGCCATCACAGCCAACCACCCGGACGTTTACCTGATCGTGCTGCTTATAGATGAGCGCCCGGAAGAAGTGACCGAGATGCAGCGTTCAGTGCGTGGCGAGGTGATCTCGTCAACCTTCGACGAACCGGCCTCGCGCCACGTGCAGGTTGCAGAGATGGTGATCGAGAAAGCCAAGCGCCTGGTTGAACACAAGAAGGATGTTGTCATCCTGCTCGATTCCATCACCCGTCTCGCGCGCGCATACAACACCGTGGTGCCGGCCTCGGGCAAGGTGCTCACGGGTGGCGTGGACGCCAATGCGCTGCAGCGCCCGAAGCGCTTTTTCGGGGCAGCACGCAATATCGAGGAAGGCGGCTCGCTCACGATCATGGCCACGGCGCTGATCGACACCGGCTCGAAGATGGACGACGTGATCTACGAGGAATTCAAGGGCACCGGCAACATGGAGGTGCACCTCGACCGGCGGCTCGCCGAAAAGCGCAGCTATCCCTCCATCAACATCAACCGCTCCGGCACCAGGCGCGAAGAATTATTGCTTGCCCCGGACGAGATGCAAAAGATCTGGATTCTGCGCAAGCTCCTGCACCAGATGGATGAGCTCGAGGCTTCGGAATTCCTGCTTGAGAAGCTCCGCGCCACCAAGAATAACGCTGAATTCTTTGACTCCATGAGGCGCTAGGACCTGGCTGTCAGGTCTTGCGCGCGTGGAGCGGAACCCCTAGAATTCGCCCCCTTTCCGGCCTCGCACGCGCCTCCGGCCGGCATAGACGAGAGAATCCCTTTTGAGGTCAACAACATGAGAGAAGCCATCCATCCGCAGTACAAGGACACCAACGTGCGCTGCGCCTGCGGGGCGAGCTTCACTACGCGTTCAACGCTCGGCCGCGATCTGACCATCGAAGTCTGCGCCAGCTGCCATCCCTTCTATACGGGCAAGCAAAAGATCGTCGACACCGAGGGTCGCGTCGAGAAGTTCCGCCAGAAGTACGGCATGAAGAAGAAGTAGATTGCGCGCAATAGTCGCAATCCTGAGGGCGCCCCTGGTGGGCGCCCTTTTGTTTTGGGTCGCTGCCGGCGCCGCCACGGCCGATTCCGCTGTGGTGCGGCGTGTCGTGGATGGCGACTCCCTGGTGCTCGCTGACGAGCGCGAGGTACGCCTGATTGGCGTCAACGCCCCGGAGATGGGGCGCGACGGGGCACCCGAGCAGCCACTCGCGCGCGCGGCCCGCACACTGCTCGCCAGCCTCGTCGAGGGGCGGAAGGTCAAACTCGTATACGAGACCGAGCGCCATGATCGCTACCGGCGCATTCTTGCACACGTGCTTTTCACAGATGCTGACGGTGCGGAGCGCAGCGCGGAAGAAGCCTTGCTCGCAAGCGGCCTGGCGTGGATGGTGGCAATCCCGCCGAACGTAGGCTGGGTGAGCCGCCTGCAAGTGGCGGAATCCGAGGCCCGAAGCGCCGGTCGTGGCGTCTGGGTGGAGCCGAGGCTCGCCGCGTTGCCCGTGGAGCGTCTGGGTCCAACCACGACCGGTTTTCAGCTGGTTACCGGGACCGTTGAGCGCCTCGGCCAGTCCCGGTATGCCTATTACTTTGAACTCGCCCCGCGTGTCACGGTCGTGGTACCACGGGAAGACTGGGCAAGGTATTTCGCCAACCTCGGCAACCCCGACCAGCTGGTCGGCAAGGCGGTTCAGGTGCGCGGTTGGGTTACCCCGCACGAGCGCGGTTTGCGCCTGCGGGTGGGGCATCCGGCCATGCTAACATTTCGCGACTAGCGGCTCGGCGAGCGACGCATTGCCGCCAGACGCTGACTCCCACTACCACTCGACAGCCCCTGCTGGACGCATCATGACCCAAGACAAGAAGACCGCCGCCCTCGAATATCACTCTCGCGCCCCTGCCGGGAAGCTCGCGGTCGTCGCTACCAAGCCTTGCGAGACGCAAGACGATCTCTCTCTCGCCTATTCACCAGGAGTCGCCGAGCCGGTACGCGAAATCGCGCGCGATGCCGACGCCGTCTACCGCTACACCAACAAGGGAAATCTGGTGGCGGTCATCAGTAATGGCACCGCAATTCTTGGCCTCGGCAATCGTGGCTCGCTCGCCTCCAAGCCGGTGCTGGAAGGCAAGGCGGTATTGTTCAAGCGCTTTGCCAACATCGATGTGTTTGACATCGAGGTCGACGCGCCTTCGCTCGAGGCGTTTGTCGAAACCGTGACCAACATCGCCCCGACCTTCGGTGGCATCAATCTGGAAGACATTGCGGCGCCCGACTGCTTCGCCATCGAAGAGATGCTGCGCGCTCACCTCGACATTCCGGTCTTCCATGACGACCAGCACGGCACGGCAGTCATTATTGGCGCTGGCCTGCTGAACGCGCTTGAACTCCAGGGCAAGCAGCTCTCCGAGGCGCAGATAGTACTGCTCGGTGCAGGGGCGGCGGGACTCGCCACCATCCAGCTGCTGATCGCGCTCGGCGCGAAGCGCGACAACATCCTGCTGCTTGACAGCAAAGGCGTCGTCCAGACGGCGCGTACCGACCTCAATCTCTACAAGCGCCGCTATGCGCAGATGACCGACAAGCGCACGCTTGCCGACGCGATGCGCGGCGCCGATGTATTCATTGGTGTTTCGGCGGCGGATGTCCTGACAGCGGAGATGGTGCAGTCCATGGCAAGCCGGCCAATTGTGTTTGCGCTCGCCAACCCCGATCCGGAGATTCGCCCGGAAGTCGCGCATGCCGCACGCCAGGATCTCATCATGGCAACCGGGCGCTCCGACTTTCCGAATCAGGTTAACAATGTGCTGGGATTCCCCTATATCTTCCGCGGCGCCCTGGATGTGCACGCCGCCTCGATCAGCCGCGCAATGCTGCGCGCCGCAGTCACCGCACTCGCCAGGCT
>LJVB01000160.1 GCA_001304215.1 Acidithiobacillales bacterium SM1_46
AAGCCAAGGCCGGGGGAGTGGTCAAGACCGCGATCGAGCGAGACAAGCTCCGCGGGGTCAGAGTCGCGCCACCCAAGTAGTACTCTATTAGAGTCGGTAACGAGAGCAACGCCCACTCAGGTGGGCGTTCGCTCTGCAGCAGTTCGACGATGATTCGTCGTTGAGCGCTACGAGCCCAGATGCTCGACGAGAAAATCCACGAACGCCCGGACCTTGGGCGGCAGGTGATGGCGGCTCGCGTACACCGCCTGAATGAAAAACGCCGGGCCGTCGTAGTCCTTCAATATTGGTACCAGTCGCCCTTCGGCAATTTCGCGCTCCACGAAGAACGCCGGAAAGAAGGCGATGCCCAGTCCATCGAGCGCGGCCTGCTTGAGCACGAAATCGTTGTTGCAGCGGATCGGGCCATTGACCTCCACGCTGACCCAGCGGCCACGCGGCGTGCGGAACCGCCACTCATTCGGGGTGGGCGAGACGCTGTAGGTCAGGCATTCATGCTGGCGTAAATCGGCCGGGGTCTTTGGTGTGCCGCGGCGCTTGAGGTAGGCCGGCGAGCCGACGATGCGAATCGAAACCGGCGCAAGCCGGCGTGACACCAGGCTCGAGTCCGGCATGGTCGAGATGCGTACCGCGACATCGAAGCGCTCCTGAACGAGATCCACCTTCCGGTCATCGAGGTTGAGATCGAGGCTTACCTCCGGGTAACGCTTCTGGAATTCGCGCAGCAGCGGGGCGAGCGTCACGGTGCCGAGATAGGTTGGGGCGGTCACGCGCAGCAGGCCGCGCGGCGTATGGGAGAGCTGGCCGACTTCCTGTTCGGCCTCAGCCAATTCGGCGAGCGCCGCCGCGCCACGGCGGAAGAAGGTATCGCCAGCCTCGGTGAGGGTGAGTTTGCGCGTGGTGCGATTCAGCAGTCGCGCGCCGAGCCGCTTCTCCAGGCGGCCGATGGACTTGCTGACCGCGGCCTTGGAGAGCTCGAGCGCATCGGCCGCGCGCGTGAAGCTCCCGAGCTCCGCGACCCGGACAAACACGGCAATGTCGGTGACAGGGTCCATGGTTCGATTGTTTCCTATTGGAAACAATCATATTCCACTGACCACGTTTATCAAGGAGCCCGGCGCCACTAGATTATCGCCAGCGCCGGAGGTTCCGCACCGCGGGGCCCGGCCCGGATCAACCTAAGCCAAGGAGCCTGTCATGAGTCGTCAACGTCAAATCGATCTCGGTATCGCCCTGCTGCGCATCAGCCTCGGCGTGATGCTTATCGCCCACAGCGTGGTGCTGAAGTACTTCGTATACACGCTGCCGGGCACGGCGCAGTTCTTCCAGTCTATTGGGCTGCCGGCCCCGCTGGCGTACGTCGTGTTCGCAATCGAAGCGATCACCGGTGTGGCGCTGGTGCTCGGGATTGGTACCCGCTATGCCGCCGCCGCCGTGGTGCCCGTACTCATGGGTGCGGTGTGGGCGCACGCCGGCAATGGCTGGGTGTTTTCGGGGACGCACGGCGGTTGGGAGTATCCGCTCTACCTCTCGGTACTCGCCATCGCACAGATCCTGCTTGGTGAGGGTGCGCTGGCACTGTCGCGCCGCGAGCCGCAAACTGCCCGCGCTGCGCACTACGCCTGAGTAGCACTGGTACTGCAAAAAAAGGGGACGGAGGGACTCACTTGCCCCTCCGTCCTTTTTCTTTGCAAGGTCGAGAGGAATGTGGCGGGAAGTGTTTTCTGGGCTGCCTTGAGTAACTCCGGTTTTCTTCACTTCTAACTCGACGGCTTGATCCGTCCTTGCACGCGCGCGGCCACCCAGGGTGCCACCAGCGTGGCGAGCAACACCACCGGCCAGATATTTCCGCCCTGGAAGGTGTACGCAGCGAGGAGTTCCGACCAATCTTTGTGTTGCACCCAGAGGCCGAATCCAAATTCGAAGACTAGCGTTAGCACTAGCCAGTAGAGGCCTACCGTCCAGTACTGCGCTGCCCGCAGCCGGCCAATCCAGCGAACCGCCACGAGGGCCGCGAGGAAGATGAAACTTGCTAGCATGATGCCGCTCAGCACCTGCGCCACGAACCGGCCCAGCGCCGGGAGCAGCAGGCCTTCCCGGAAACCGCCATTCGCGATGGCCAGGGTGAGAATGCCAAGCCACGCCACCAGTGCTTTCAGTGTCACGCGCAGCATCTGTTGTTCCTGGTGCAATAGCGCATTTGTGCCTTGTCGGGCGGCTGGGTCATTTTGGTTGGCCCGCTGCGGCGTCCAGGCGCAACAGCGTGAGCGCCAGCACCGCAAACCACGCCTGGTAGGCGTACCACCAGATGCGCTCAATGACCCCGATCCATGGCGTTGGCGCACCCGCCTCGATCTGTTGCACGGCCGTCCCGCTCCAGGCGCCAAATACCAGCATCACGACCATGGTGGCGATGGTGTAGATGCGAAATCGCGTGCCGAAGGACACGGCACCAAAGCCCATGGCCGTGAAGACAATAAGCATTGCAATGACTCCCTCGATCAGGTGCAGCGCACCCATGAGCCCCTGCTCGGTGCCGCGCGGGCGCATCGGCACGAACATGCCGACCGCGAGCGCCAGCACGCCGAGTGCGATGAGCAGGCCGCCCACCACGCGCAGTGCCCGTCGACCCGCGGCGCAGCGCCACACCCCAACGCCAAACGCCACAAAGAGCAGATACACGACAAACAACAGCGCCGAAAATAACGGTCGCGAGGGTGCGCCAAGTGCGCCCAGTTCGCTGATGGTTTGATCGCGGAAACTGTAGCCCGCCAGCAGCAGGCCCGAGACGGCATCGGCCAGCGCATACAGCACCGGTGACAGAACGCCGCAGAGAAGCAAGACGCGTCGATTCATGCTTTGAGTTTCACATCATCGCATTGATGCCCGCTACGGCTTTAGGCTTTCCACGCCCTGGCGACCCGGTTCGTTCAGGAAGCGCACGATCTCGTCCATGGCTTCCTGCGAATGCCCCACCAGCAGATGTCCCCCGCTTGGGTAACCGATAAAACGCGCGCGTGGAATTTGCGCAACCGCATAGCGTGCCGCTTCGTAGGTGCCGTAGCCGTCGTCCTGTGCGCTGATGGCAAGCGTTGGTGCGCTGATCCGCTCCAGTGGATAGCGGTCGAGTGACGCTATAATGCGGGCTTCGTGTAGCAGCCCGGCGCGGCGCGGGCTCAGCGGCAGGATATGCTCGCGCACCATCGTTACGTTGGCCTGATCTTCCGCGCTCGCGCTTGCCACCAGTGCCGGATCGGTCCCCAGCACTACCCGTGTGACGCTGTCCGGGGCCAGCCGCATCCAGGCCCAGAACAGAAAATCGAAACGCAGTACCGTGTCCCGCACGAACTCCATCGTGGGCGAAACCGCGTACACAGGCGCCGCGGCGTTCGGTGGTCGATACGCCGCCGGCACCACCAGCACCAATGCCGTGGTGCGCCGTGCGTGGCGGATGGCAAACTGCTGGGCCGAGAGTGCTCCGGCGGAAATGCCCACTACCGCCACGCGTGGCACCCGCAAGGCATCGAGCAGGCAGGCGTGGGCATCGGCCTGCGCGGCTGGCCCGGCCTCGGCCGGCAGCGGCGTGCGCAGATAACCAAAGCGCGACATGGCAATAATGCGAAATCCCCGCCTGGCGAGTGGACCCGCGAAATCCAGGCCCTGGTCGAAGCCACCGCCGGCGCCGTGCACCACCAGCGCCGGTACGCCTTCTCCCGCCACGGCGTATTCGATCGGCCCGCACGGGGTGTGAACGATCTCGCTGCCACTCGCAATGCGCGCGCGGGCTTGCTGGATATCGCGTTGATAAAGGTACGCTACTACCACAAGCGCGATGACCAGCGCGCCGAGCACCACGACCATCACCTTGCTTGCACGGGCCAAGGGCATTTCCCCACGAATCGCCTGTTTCGTGGGAGCCAATCTAGAAGAGTTTTCCGGGGGAAACGTTGACGGGAGTCAATCGGCCTGTGCTGTTCTCACTCCTGGGAATATCGGGGTCAGAGAGGATTAAACGCTAGAATAAGCAACAACTGCTCTCTGATACCTGTTTGTATATGCCAGCCCCAGGGAGGCGGCCAGCGATGAACAAGACAAGACTGGAAGCATTCAGCGACGGCGTGCTCGCCATCATCATCACCATCATGGTGCTGGAATTGAAGGTGCAACATGGCGAGGACCTGGCGGCGTTGCAGCCGCTTCTGCCCGTGTTCTTTAGCTATGTGCTGAGCTTTCTTTACATCGCGATCTATTGGAACAATCATCACCACCTGTTGCATACGGCGCACCACGTTAGTGCTCGTATACTGTGGTCCAATCTCCATTTGCTGTTCTGGTTGTCGCTGTTGCCGTTTGTCACCGGATGGATGGGCGAAAACCACTTTGCGCCCATGCCGACGGCCTTATATGGTGTGGTGCTGCTGATGGCCGCATTAGCCTACTGGATCCTGACGCGTGCCATTATTGCGACCGATGGCAAGGATTCCCTGCTTGCCCGCGCGATCGGCAGGGATGCAAAAGGTAATGCCTCCGTGGTCATTTATCTTGCCGCGATTCCGTTGGCCTTCTTCAACCAATGGATCTCGCAAGGGTTATATGTGGCGGTGGCGCTGATGTGGTTGATCCCGGACCGCCGAATTGAGCGGGCGTTGAAAGCAACTCCGGGAAAGTAGCTACCCATGACAGGGCGACGCGCAGGCTGCGATCTTGTCGGTGCAGTCCGTTCAGTGTGCCGAAGTAAATGGTTGAAGAGCTAGGCTGATGCACAGGGAGGTATTATGCGTGCAATGCAATATGAGAGTGCCGGTGGGCCCGATCGGATAGTTGCCGCCGACTTGCCGGCGCCGCGCCCTGCCGCGGAGCAAGTATTGGTAGGGCTCATCGCCACGTCCGTGAACCCAGTGGCTTTTCTATCGTCCGGTCAGGTTTCCTTCCATTCCCGGCGCGGATCTCGCCGGCGAGGTGGTGGAGGTCGGTGCAAGGGTGCATGGCTTCAAGGTGGGCGACCGGGTGTTTGCCATGGGCGCCGTCACTCGTGGCGCTACCAGTGCCGAGCTGGCGGCAGTGAATGAGGCCGCTGTCGCGCGCGCGCCGGCAATGGCTGGGTGTTCTCGGTAACGCACGGCGGTTGGGAATACCCGGTCTACCTCACGGTACTCGCCATCGCCCAGATCCTGCTCGGTGAAGGCGCGCTGGCGCTGTCGCGCCGCGAGCCGGAGACTGCCCGCGCTGCGCACTACGCCTGAGTACTTGTTACGGGAGGCCCGAAAGGCACGGCGCGCGGGAAATCGCGCGCCGTTTTTCGGTTCTCTGTGCTGAAATTCCGATCCCCCCGATAGCCCCAGCTTCTCTCGGTCTTTTCCGGACGCCTGCTCGGTTACACTGTCGCCCGGTTCCGTAGCGCCGGTAAGTACACCGTGATTCACATCCCCTTCGATAATCACTTCGCCCGCCTGGGCGAGCCCTTCTTTATGAAGGTGCGACCGACGCCGGTGACCCGGCCGACATTGATCAAGTTCAATGTCGAGCTGGCGCGCGAGCTGGGTATGTCGGTGAACGGTACCGATGAAGCGGAGCTTGCGGATATTTTTTCCGGCAAGCCACCAGTTCGGTCAGTTCGTCGCGCAGCTTGGCGACGGGCGCGCGATCTGGCTCGGCGAGCTTTGCGCCGCGGATGGCATGCGCTTCGATGTGCAGCTGAAGGGCAGTGGCCGCACGGCTTATTCGCGTGGCGGGGATGGGCGGGCGGCGCTCGGGCCGGTACTGCGCGAGTACCTCGTGAGCGAGGCAATGCATCGGCTCGGCGTGCCGACGACACGCGCCCTTGCGGCAGTGGCGACCGGCGATCAGGTGGCGCGCGAGCGCCCGTTGCCGGGCGGCGTCATCACGCGCGTGGCGAGAAGTTTCATTCGCGTGGGGACGTTTGAGTATTTCGCTTCCCGTGGTGATGTCGAGGCCGTGAAAAAGCTCGCGGACTATGTGATCGAGCGCAACTACCCGGCGCTTGCCGGGGCAGAGCAACCCTACGTCGTGCTGCTCGCGCAAGTCATTACGCGCCAGGCGGAGCTCATCGCGCGCTGGATGCAGCTCGGGTTCATTCACGGCGTGATGAACACCGACAATATGTCCGTTGCCGGCGAGACGATCGACTACGGGCCCTGCGCCTTCATGGACGGGTATCGCCACGAGCGCGTGTTCAGCTCGATTGATCGCCAGGGGCGCTACGCCTACAGCAGCCAGCCGGGCATTGGACTCTGGAACCTCATTCGCCTTGCTGAAACGCTGCTGCCATTGCTCGCGATCGATGGGAGCGAAGCAGTGAAGATTGCAGAGCGATATCTCGAAACCTACAAGGACCAGTATGAATCTGCCTGGCTCGCGGGCATGCGCGCGAAGCTCGGCCTCACGGCCGGTGCGGGGTCGGACGAGGAGGACCGTGGACTCGTTGGAAGTCTGCTTGATGTGATGGACGCCAGCGAGGCGGATTTTACGTTGACCTTCGATCACCTCGGACGCCTCGGTGCCGACCCTTCCGGGCATGACGAGGAAGCGTGCAAGTTATTTGCACAGCGCGAACAGTTCGTCGACTGGCTAGCCAAATGGCGCGAGCGCCTGAAGCGCGAGACTCTGGGCGATGCGGCGCGCCAGGCCGGCATGCAGGCCGTGAATCCGGTGTACATCCCGCGCAACCACCAGATCGAGGCGGCAATCCGTGCCGCCGAGGATCGCGGGGATTTTTCGGTGTTTCACGAACTTCACGCGCTGCTGCAGGATCCGTATGTCGAGCAGCCCGGCAAGGAGCGCTTTCGCCTGCCGCCGGAACCGGAAGAAATGGTGACCCGGACCTTTTGCGGCACCTAGCC
>LJVB01000161.1:0-705 GCA_001304215.1 Acidithiobacillales bacterium SM1_46
TCCGATCCGGGCAAAGGCCAGCGCACAATCCGGGGGGTGAGTGTAGAGAATGGCGTTTGCGCCTTTTTGCGGTGGAGCTAAGCGAGCGTCGTCCAGGGTCGTCCGTTGCACAAAAGCACATGGCGACGCCGCGCGATGTGGGTTGACCGGTGGTTGAGGTTTTTACTCGACAAGTCGCGTGGGTTCCAGTAGCGGCGTTGGATCGTCGCCAGTCGGATTAGCCTGGAAAACCAGTGGCGGAGCATCCGGCGAGATTCCTTCGTCGCCTTTTCCAAGGTGCAGTGGGCTATTGGTTGCTGGCGGATCGGAGCCGCCGGGAAGCGCGGCGGGGTGTGCCGTTTGGCCGGACATGACGCCATGAGACGGTTGAGCCGCTTTGAGCACGAAAGGCGCAATGTTCTTGTTGGCGCTCTTTTGGTGGTTTTGCTTTTGCTGGTTTGCGTGGGGTGCGCTTTCAACCGGCCGCTTTACATCTACCGCGCTTACCAGGACCCGAAATCAGCGCGTGGTCCCTATTACCTGCGCGAGGCGCTGGTCGCCGCGCCCAACCACGCGTTTGCCATGGATATTATTGCCCGAACAATGACCGAGGTCCATCCTGACTGGTCCGGCCCCATTTACATCTCGTTGCTTGGCGTGTCTGAAGAGCGACGGCGGCCGGGGCTGCTCGGCGGCCCGGTGTGGCTTGAGATCGCGGGTGCGGCG
>LJVB01000161.1:723-6296 GCA_001304215.1 Acidithiobacillales bacterium SM1_46
CGAGCCGCGAGGAGGTTCGCGAACGCCTGCGCGGCAGCCCATCGGGCGGCAAACCTGCCGTCGGTCCCCCGTGAGGGCGCCGGGCAGGCTGCCTCGGGCGCAAAGGAGGACGAAAATGAACAGAATCCTGTGCAGTGGTCTGGTGTTTGGAATCATCTGCGCCGGTGCGGTCGCTGGCCAGAAGGCGGTTGTGGCAGAGCATGTGACCGTATATCGAGAACCGGGGCGTTTCGGTGGCTGGCCGGCGAATCACGGGATATGGTCCTGGGGCGATGAGATCCTCGTCGGCTTCAGCGCGGGATACTACAAGGATCAGGGTCCGGACCGACATGCCATTGACCATGATAAGCCCGAAGAGCACCTGCTGGCGCGCAGTTTGGATGGCGGCGAAACCTGGAAGATCGAGAATCCCGCCGCGCAAGGTGTTCTGATTCCACAGGGCAAAGCGCTTCATGGCACAGTGCCGCCGGGCTTACAGGGGGAGGAATCCGTCAACTGCCCGGGAGGGATCGACTTCACTCACCCCGATTTTGCCATGACCGTGCGGATGTCCGACGTCGATGCGGGTCCCTCGCGGTTCTACTACTCGACCGATCGGGGTAAGACATGGAACGGGGCGTTTGAGCTTCCGCTTTTTGGCCAGAAAGGCATCGCCGCCCGGACCGACTACATCGTCAATGGCAAGCACGACTGCATGCTCTTTCTCACGGCGGCGAAGTCAAACGGCCGCGAAGGGCGACCTCTGTGCGCGCGCACGACGGACGGCGGCAAGACGTGGAGTTTCGTCTCGTGGATCGCGCCCGAGCCGAAGGGTTTTTCTATTATGCCGTCCTCTGTTCGCCTGTCTGAGACAGGCATCCTGACGGCTGTGCGGCGTCGCGAGGGGCCGAAGCGTTGGATTGACGCTTACCTCTCGGAAGACAACGGCGAGACCTGGAGATTTCTCAACACGCCGGTCGCCGACACCGGCGTGGGCAACCCGCCATGTATGATCATGCTGAAAGATGGGCGCATTTGCCTCACGTATGGGTATCGCGGGGAACCGTACAGCATTCGCGCCAGGCTCAGCAGCGATGACGGCAAGACGTGGGGGGAGGATATCATCCTGCGCGACGACGGTGGCTGTCGCGATTTGGGTTATACCAGAACTGTCCAGAGGACGGACGGGAAAATCGTGACGGTCTATTACTTCAACGACCACAAGGACGAGGAGCGCTACATCGCGGCGACCATTTGGGATCCTGGCGAGCCTGGCGAGATCGAGAAGTGAAAGATACGGCATTTTCGGTGCCTCTCGAACCACGCAGGCGGGATTTGCGCCATCGCCAAGCAATGGCGTTCGCGAGACGCTCCCTGATCAGCCGGAGCTGGAGGTAGGGTAAGCCACGCTTGCGTCGTTGCGGCCGAAAAGTGGAATTCCCCGGGCAATTGGCAAAAATCGCCCTTGCGTCTTTCGCGTGGGGAATGACAGATTGCGAGCCGCTCATCATCTCACCCGGTGATCCGCGTGCGCCGGGTCAAGGAAGGAGGAAGGAAATGCGCGCGAGGTTTGTGACTATTGGTTTGTTGTGCATGACACTCGGACTGTCTGTCGCTGCCGGGCAGGGTGCGCAGGACGAGGCGGCGCCGTATCTCGGCGAATGGGCCGTCACGCTGCACGACACTGGCTCGACGTTCGAGGCGTGCTGGCTGGAGTTCGAACGCAAAGACGGCAAACTCGATGCCCGTATGCTGTGGCGCTGGGGGAGTGTCACGGGTGTCAAGTCGGTCAAGATCGTCAACGGCGAGATGCAGTGGGTACGGCCTGAGTTTTGGGAGGAGAAGGGGAAGAGCTTCGACACAACCTATCACGCGAAACTCGAAGACGGCAAGCTGGTCGGTTGGGTCAAAATGCCCTGGGGGGAGTTGCATCGGTTCACGGGCGTTCCGTCGGTTGACAAGGTGGACGTCGCGGGCACCTGGATTTGCATCGCGGACGATGACTCCGAGCAGATTGAACGGGCTGTCGCACTGAAGCAGGATGGAGACGAGATCACGGGCACGTATGACGATGGCATGACCAAGGCCGAGGTCAAGAACGCCAAGCTCGACGGCAACAATCTCGCGTTTGAGATAAGCGGTGAGGATTTTTTCGTGCGGTGCAAGGCCACGGTCGAAGGCGACCGGATTCGCGGGACGTATGTCCTCGGCACCGAGCCGGGCACGTTTTCGGGCAAGCGCCGGCGCACGCTGGGCGAGAAGATCGTTCTGTTCGACGGCAAGGACTTCGCGGGCTGGCACTCGCGCGATCCCAAGCGCGCCGAGCCGAAGTGGGCCATCAGGGATGGCTACATGTATCCTTTGTCGGGCGGGACCGACATTGTCACTGACCAGAAGTTCCAGGACTTCATCGTCCACGTCGAATACTGCTTTCCCAAACCCCATGGCAACAGCGGCGTCTATGTGCGTGGCCGCTACGAGGTGCAGGCGCTCGATGACTATGGCAAGGGCTTGAGCGAGCACGGCTGCGGCTCGATTTACAGCCGCGTCTCACCGACCAAGAACGTCTCCAAGCCCCAGGGCACGTGGCAGTCGCTCGACATCACCCTGGTCGGCCATTGGATTACCGTCCGCCACAACGGAGAGACGATCGTGGAGAATGCGTACCTGGAAGGGATCACCGGCGGGGCGCTCGATGCGGACGACAATGCACCTGGACCGATCATGCTCCAGGCTCACGGCGAAGCCGTGCAGTTTCGCAACGTTGTGATCACGCCGTTGCTGAAGTAGTGCGCGCGGCGAGAATCGTGCTTCCCCCAAAACCGTACGATCCGAAAAAGGAGGTCTGGAGATGAGGCAAGAGAATCGATCGGGTTTGGACCGGCGAGAGTTTCTGGCTGTGACCGGTGCCGCCGCCGCGAGCACGCTGCTGGCAGGGTCGGCGCATGCGTGGCCGGCCAAGAGACAGCCGCCGCAGCAGCTCGAACCGCGCAGACCGCGGCGCGCCAAGGTCGCCTTGGTGTTCGCTCATATTCCTTCCGGGAGCCCAACGTGGCCGACCAAGGACTATGACTACGATGCGCGACGCAAGGAGCTGACCGAGAAGCTCGAGGCCGCCTGCCCGGGGACCGATTTCACCGTCGCCACCGCCCACAACGGCGGCGAGGCCGTGGGCGTGATCAGAGACAACCCCGACGTGGACGGGTTCATGGTCTATCTGATCGGTATCTGGACGGGCGTTCCCGCGCGAATCATGCGCAGCGGCAAGCCAACCGTTGTCGTGGACGATCTCTATGCCGGGTCGGGCGAGATTCTTGCCCTCCCGCGTGCGATCCGTGAGAAAAATCTGCGCGCCGCGCTGATCGGCTCGTCGGACTTCGACGATGTCGTGCGAGGCGTCAAATGGCTCGAGGTCATTGCCGCCATGAAGGGCGCCAAGATCATCAACGTCAAGGATCGCGACATCAGCGAGCAGACCAAGACGTTGCGCGATGTTCTTGGCATAGAGATGGTCCAGATGAAGTCGGACGAACTGCGCCGCCGATATGAGGCCGCCGATGAGGCGCTTGCAAACGAGTGGGCGGACTACTGGATCAAGGCGGCTGCGAGTATCAACAAGAAGGAAACCTCGCGCGAAGAAGTCGTCAAGGGTGGCAAGATCCACGTGGCTTTTTGCAAGGCGTTCGAGGAGATGGAAGCCGATACCGTGACGATGGACTGCCTCGGCATGTTCTATGGTAACAAGATCAATGCCTATCCTTGCCTGTCGTTCTTCGAATTACTCAATCAAGGTCTGACCGGCGTGTGCGAAAGCGATGTCGATTCGACGGCGACGTTCTTGTTGATGCGCTATCTCACCGGGCGGCCAGGGTTTGTCTCCGACCCGGTGATTGATACCTCCACCGGCGAGATCATCTATGCGCACTGCGTCGGGACCAACCGGGTCTTCGGCCCCAAGGGCAAGGCCAACAAGTATGTCATTCGTTCGCACGCTGAAGATGAGAAAGGCGCTGCTGTTCAGTCGCTCATGCCAAGAAACGAGCCTATCACCAGCTTGAAGGTCCACCTGGGAAGCCGCCATCTTGTGGTTCACACGGGCACGACCACACGCAATGTGGACGAGCCCAAGGCTTGCCGGACGAAGCTTGCGGCCAAGGCTGAAGTGGAACAGCTGCTTCGAAACTGGACTTATGGGTGGCACCGGGTGACGGTCTTCGGCAAATGGCGCGAGGATGTTCTCAATCTCGCCCAGCTGCTCGGCCTGACCGCGGTTGAGGAAGACAAGCCGATGGCCTGAGCGCGGCGGGCGCAGAGGGTCTTCGCCGCTCGGGCGCGATGGGCCCAGCTCCAGGAAATGCGGATGGGTGAAGCCGAGCCGGTTGGAACGGCACGACTCGCCGTACGGCGCGTTCCCCCGCGCGAAGTGGTGATGCTTGTCGCCGTGTTGGCACTCGCGGCGGCGCTCAGGCTCTGGGGACTGGGGACAAAGAGCTTCTGGCTGGACGAGATTCTGGCGGTCGAGCGATCGCGCTCGCTGCGCCAGGCGGTAATGTATTGCGCGACGGGCCACGAACCGCCGCTGCGCTACTACCTGCTGCACTATCTGACCCAATTCGACCCACCGGAGCTGTTCGCGCGCCTGCCGTCATTTCTGCTGGGTGTAGCCACGGTCGGTCTGTTGTGGGTTTTGGCGCGAACCCTGTTCGGCGTGCGTGTGGCAATCGTTGCTGCGTTTCTGCTCGCCGTCTCGCCCTGGCACATCGTCCACAGCCAGGACGCGCGCATGTATGCCGTGATGATGTTCTTCTGGGTTCTTTCGCTGCTGTTGTTGTTCCGCGCGCTTGAAAGGCCAGCTCAGCCGTTGTGGTGGCCTGCGCTCGCGGTTGTTCACGCCGTGAACTTCTACCTTTCCTATCTGACGTTCTTCGTGCTCGCGGCCGAGATTCTCACTTTGGTCGGCTGGGTGGCGGTGCGAAAGTGGCGCGAAGGCGAGCGTTTTGCGGTCAAGCCCTACGCGGTTGGCGCGCTGATATTTGCCGGGTTTTTCGGCCTCTGTATTTTGTTCTGGTTGCATCCACTCGGGGCGGTCGTCCAGCGCTACCTGGGGGTAGAGACAGCAGGAGTAGAACAACGCATCTGGGCGGTGCACGAGAGCGGGCGGGTGAACTTCCCGGCCGAGTTCGATGCAAGATTCCTCGGGCTGGTTCTCGACCATTTGTTGATGCCGGGCCGCGGCTGGCGGCTGGTGGCAATTCTCGGCATCAGCGCCGGGTTGTCGCTGTGCTGGCGGCGAAGCCGCCCGTTTGTCTGGATTGCCGCGTTGTCGTTCCTGATCGCCGTAGCGACGATCCTGTTCACCGAGATGAAGCACTTCGTTGCGCCACGCTATGTGTTTCATCTGCTGCTTTTTGCCGTCATCGCGCTGGCCGTTGCGGTCGTTGCGGCGGCCGAGGCCGTTATGACGTATACCGTCAGAGAAGTGCGTGGGACAGTCGCCGGGATCCTGCTCGCGCTGGTGGCAGTCGTTGCGAGCTTTTATGCCCCCGGGGTTCTGCTCCATGTTCGCGCCGAGCACCAGGACTGGCGATCGGCCT
>LJVB01000028.1 GCA_001304215.1 Acidithiobacillales bacterium SM1_46
CGCGAGCACACTTCGGTACGAGTCAAAATAGCTCTCCTCGCCCACTGGTCCCGGGTTTCCGGGAATCCACCAGAGCAGCGCCTCCGCACCCTTATACATACAAACGAGGAATCCCGCTGCCGCAAGAATCAAGAACACCTTTTGCCGCCAAGAAAGAAGTTCGGAACCTCTTGTGGCAAGAAACAACGTCGTGCTCTTTCCTCTGACGGCAAGGAATATGTAGGCGCACAATGAGAGGAATGCTGCTGCGCTTCCAATTCCAGCAATGATCAACAGGATCGTTGTTGCGAGCTTCATATCGTTCGGGTCAACATTGTTGTCTGTCGCCTGGATCGAGCAAGGCCTTCGCGTTGTGACCTGATTGAACGACAACCCAAATGACAACCCGACAGAACCAAGCGGCAAGGTCGGAACGGACAGCACAGTATCAGTCGAACACCGAATGCCACGAAGATCAATAGGCTACATCACGCGACGAAATACGAAAGACCGGCCGAATTGGAGCGTGGCGAATTCCAGGGCCGCTGCCTCAAGACCGCTCCGCGCAAGACCCAACGACGCATCTTCTATGCCTTCCTGCCGCGGCGCGGCAAGGATACCCGACGCTTTCGGGCCTTAGTACTTGCGCGAGTGGCGCGCGACTTGCGCAGTAACAGGTGGTCGGAATCGTCGAACGAGACAACGAGACGTTTGGCACCCTGCACTGCCTCGGCCTGGGCAGGCTTGAGACCGGCGACATCCGCGGTCTCGACCAGGGTCACCGGCGCGAGCATGTGGGTGCGCGTGTTGTGAGCGCCACCATAGCGCAGGCGGTTGTACATCACCCAGCATCCAGTAACGAAGAAAATCGAGAAGATCACCAGGCCATAGCTGCGCAGCTGCTCTTGTAGCGCCTCGAAGCCACCCAGTTCGAACATTTCCTCCACGAAGACCCGGTAACCGAAGTACCACAACACCAGGCTAAGCAATGGCGTGATGAAATAAGCCCACAGCCCCCAAAACAGCGCGGTCGCGGCTACTTCGACGGTCCACTGCAGTTGTGATTCGCTCTTGCGACGGACCTGCCTCACGCGACACCCCGCTCCGGACTGCGCCACGTCGCGTACCGCACCTTGCCGCGAAAGTATATTGCACGTGGGATCGCGACGATGGTCGCGATGGCCGAGATCATCCAGTACATGGCCGGATACCAGATGGCCCAGAACATGTTCCGGAAAATTCCCTTCTCGTAGTGATTATCGAGATACAACCCGACCGTGAACTGAAGCAAACACACGAAGGCGAGAATCACGCCCGTCCACTTGGGCAAGATGCTCGCAACTGCGAAGGCCGCCGGCCAGCTTTCCGGGAGCAGTTGCGTGCCGATCCAGCACAGCACCGTTGCGGCCCAGGCGTAGCACCAGATGGCCCCGATCAAATACTCAACGTACACGGGCCACATGCGCCGCTTGGTCCACGCTTGGAGTAGCGACGCGTACTTGAGCGCCGCCTCGATGCCGCCCTGCGCCCATCGAAGCCGCTGGCGCCATAGCCCGCGCAACGTCTCGGGCATGACGATCCAGGCAAGCGCGCGCGGTTCGTAACGCACATCCCAGTAGTGCAACTGCAACTTCCAGCTTATATCGATGTCCTCAGTAACCGTTTCTGCGGACCAGTAGCCGACTTCGTGCAACGCGCGGCGCCGGAAGCACACGTGACATCCCGATACCGTGAACACCCGGCCGACATCGCGCTGGCTGCGGCGCACCATGCCAATAATCGATGAGAATTCGCCGATCTGGATGCGCGACAACAGTGAACCACGATTCAGGATGCGCGGGTTACCGGTCACCGCTCCAACCCGAGCGCCATTCAGCATGTGAGCCATCATCCAGTGCATCGCATAGTGATCCAGTCGTGTGTCCGCATCGATGCACATCAGGTACTCACCGCGCGCCACGTAGGCACCGGCGCGAAGGGCCATGGCCTTGCCGAAATTCCGATCGAGGTGGACGACCCGAAGCCGGTTGACCCGCTGCGCAAGACGATCGAGGACCTTACCGGTGTCATCGCTGGATCCATCGTTCACGGCCACAATCTCGTAATCGGGCCAGGCATTTGCCTCGAGCTTGCGGATAGTATCCTCGATTTCCCTGCCCTCGTTGTGGCAAGGCACCACAACTGAAATGAACGGGTATTCGGGCAGCATCGGTGGTCGATGCGCATTGCGCTCGTGGCGGATGAAAAAGATCACTGCCCCGATCATCCAGAAGAACGCCATGAAGAGAGGGTAGAAAAAGACGAAATAAAAGACGCCCTCCATGCTAATCGACATGACGCACCACCGTATGTGCAAGCAGTGTCGATACGATATCGGTGGCACGCGGTCGTGCAGCAACGAAATCATCTGGACTGTAGCCGAAGTGTGCTGCGCCGGCGCGACGCAGCGCCACCAGCGCATCGCGCAGTTGGTCCTCCGTTGCGGCATCGCGCTGGACAAGGAACCACGCCTTGCTGTCCCGCGAAAGCCACTTCCGGGCCTCGCGCTCGACAGTGTCGGTTTCAGAAGTGGCGGTGATCTCACGCAGCACAAACTGCGCGTCGGCCGTTACGACCGTTCCGTTCAGCACCCCAACGCGGAGCGTCGGCTGGTGGTAGCGCAACCTTCGCACGAAGACCCCCGTCGATGGCTCACGCGCATCAGACACTATGACTCCCGAAAAGCGATTGAGTCGACCGAGATCCTCGGCAAGTATTGCCGGCGCACTTGTAGTGGCTTCGACAGGAATGCGCAGGTAGAGGTGATCGAGATGCAGTCGACTTCGCAACTGGTGCAGCACGCGATTGAGCGTGTCGGCGGCGAACGGCATGGTGCTTGTCGGAAAATAGGCTTGTTTGCCATCGGCACTGAATGGCCGGAGCACGACACCCCCTACTCTTAGCAACTCCAGACGTCGCAATAGTTGCGAAAGCCTTTGCTCAAAGCGCGCGGGGTCCTGCGGAGATAACAGATCGTAGTCAATTTCCACGAACCGCACCTGTTCGCGGCGCAGCGCGCGCAGGCTCACCATATCGGCAAACTGTCGAAGATTTCGCAAACGATGGAAAGTCAGGCGATGGATGCGCGGCAGTGTCTCGGCCCGGGTCGGGGCGCGGTCGAGCGTCAACTGCCATTTCATGCCGAGTCGCGTTGCTTCCTCAACCAGCACCTCGTCGTACAGGCCAAACGGCCAGGCGACGCCCGTCGGCGGCTGCTTGAGCTCTGCCACAAACCGCGCACGGGCGAGCTCCAGATCGGCTCGGATGCGTGCGCGAAAGGCCTCCTCGCTCTCGTAGCGCCCGGAGCCCGCATCGAAGCGACGCGTAATCGATGCTGGCGCCTGGTTGCCCTGCGGGTTGGATGGCACGCCGTGGTGCAGGTCGTGCGTGTGTGATACCAACTCAACACCTGAAGTCCGCGCCAGCGAGCGGAGTGCGTCCCAATCGAGCAGCTTTCCGCGATACTCGGGTGGCACGCGCTGGCCATCGGCCCAGCCACTTACGACACTAAGCACCGAAGGAAATCCATAGCGTTCCAACAGCGGTCGGGCAATTGTAGCGTAGCTCGCTAGCCCATCATCGAACGTAATCAGGACCGGCTTTTCAGGCAAGGCGGCCTCACCCCGCTGGAGCTTCCCGAGCAGCGACAGACTGACGGGCGTGTAGCCCTCGGCGCGCAGGTATTCGAGTTGCTCCGCAAATGCCTCACGCGAGACAGCGAAAGGATCGCTCGTGCCGGTTTCAGCGATATCGTGATAGACGAGCGCCGGAATGTCCTGCGCCGATACAATGCCAAACCATCCTGCCAGCAGAACCAGGAGTGGCGCGCGCATGGCTAGAAGCGCCGGCGATAGTAGGCTTCGAAACGCCATTCGTTCTCTCGTGTCCCGTCGTACACCATGCTGAAGTAGCCGACGCCCCATACGAGGGCATTTTCGGCATCGAAATCGTAATCCTGTTCGAACCTGGCCCACGCGCGCGGCTTGGTGCCATAGCCTTCCTGCCAGTAGCCATTGACGACGAGATAGAGATGATCGACGTGGCGCTGAAAACGGGTGTCGTAAACGAAGTCGGTGCGGTGCACAACGCCAATCGCGCGATCATGCCCGGGGTTGAAATAAGGCGCACCCTCCAGGCTGTTGCTCGATTCGTACCAGTCCACGAAAAGGCGTTGCTCGCGCTGCGGTATCAACTCGTAGGTATACCCGCCGCTCGCATAAAGGCTCCTGCGCCGATTGCCGTCTGAGAAGTCGTAGCCCGCCAGGCTTGCCCGACCCGACCAGCGATAGTTCGTGCTTTCATAGTCCGTTGCCAGGTCGGCGCGATCAGCAGAGATCGCCGCGGCTCGAGCTCGTAGCGGAATGTCCTCCGCGTACGTCGTGTAGCCCGCGTACAATCGCCAGGTGTCGTAGGGGTCGAACCGCGCACGCGTATCGCTATCGATATCGGCGTCTCGCCCCACGTCGGTCGAGAATTCCTGATCGATCTGCCAGCGCTCGTTGAACCGGTAACGCACGCCTACGCCAGCGCGATTGGTGTCTCCATTGGCATACTGGCGATCGCGCGCCCGTGACGTGGTGTAGCGGGCATAGAGCTGGGTGCGCTCATAAACCGGCACCGCGCCCTCGACGCGGGTCCACCACTCTCGATTTCCGGCGTCCGAATAATCGTTCCAGAAAGCAATGCGAGCGAGGGGACGGTCCTCGCCGATCCCGGCATCGAGTCGCAGCGCGATCTCGGCCTTCTGGCGTGCATACAACAGGTCAGGATCGTCGGGAAAGGCGCGCAACGACTTGACAACCACGGTCATCGCCTCGCGTGGCCGGCGCGCCGCCAGCAGGCAATCGCTCACAGGGACGGCGAGATAGGGTTCAATACGGGAATTGCCGCCAATTGCCTCGAAGCGCCGCAGCCCACCCGAACAGTCGCCTTTCCAGATGGTGATGAGCGTCGCATCACGCTGCAAGGGATATGCAGTCGGAAAGTCGGCAAGCAGCCGGTCCAGGATGGCGAGCGCCTCGTCGTACCTGCCGGCGCGCCCAAGCTCCACAGCGCGGGTGTGTTCGGGGTAGGTCTGTTCGATGCGCTCGTAGCGGGCGTCCGCGCCGGCGTTCTGCGGCGCGATGCTCAATCCTGCGGCGAACGCCACGCACCCCAGATAGCGTTGCAGGCCACGGTTCATCAAGATTCTAAATGCAGAATTATTGATAACTTATTGAGTTAGCGAGCAATCGTCATGCCATCCTCGTTGGCAACGTCTCGCCAAGCGCCGCCCGCCCCCTTTTTTTTACAGGTATTCCTGTCCCTGCATATACGTCCTGAGTACCGTCGGTATGCGAACCCGCCCGTCCCGCTCCTGATAGTTTTCCAGGATCGCGACCAGGGTTCGTCCAACCGCGAGTCCCGACCCGTTAATCGTGTGAACCAGCTCAGGCTTGCCGGTGCCGGGATTGCGCCAGCGCGCCTGCATGCGCCGTGCCTGAAAGTCCTCGAAATTGCTGCACGAGGAGATTTCCCGGAACTTCTGCTGGCCCGGTAACCATACCTCAAGGTCGTAGGTCTTGGCCGCCGAAAACCCCATGTCTCCGGTGCACAACACCATGACGCGATATGGTAGCTCCAGCAACTGCAATACCTTCTCGGCGTGGCCAGTCAGCTCCTCGTGGGCCTGATAAGACTTCTCGGCTGACACGATCTGCACCAGCTCGACCTTCTCGAACTGGTGCTGGCGAATCATGCCGCGCGTGTCCTTGCCATAGGAGCCGGCCTCGCTCCGAAAACATGGCGTATGACAGACATAGCGCAGTGGCATGCGTTCCGACTCGACAATGGTGTCGCGCACAATATTCGTCACCGGCACCTCGGCGGTCGGAATCAGGTAGTAGTTGTGCTCGCCCTTGAGCGCGAACAGGTCCTGCTCGAACTTCGGCAACTGCCCGGTGCCACGGAGACTGGCGGCGTTCACCATGTACGGTACATACACCTCGGTGTAGCCATGCGCGCGCGTGTGCAGGTCGAGCATGAACTGAATCAGCGCGCGGTGCAGGCGCGCGAGCGAGCCCTGCATCACCGCGAAGCGCGCCCCGGCTATCTTCGCCGCAGTATCGAAATCGAGCGTGCCGAGCGCGGCGCCGATATCGACATGGTCCTTTGGCATATAATCGAACTTGCGCGGTTCGCCCCAGCGCCGGCATTCCTGATTTTCTTTCTCGTCCTTTCCTTCCGGCACACTGTTATGAGGCAGGTTCGGTATGCCGAGCGCAACATCCTCGACCTCTGCCTGTACTGTGGCCAGTTCCGCTTCTAGCTGCTTCAGCCGTTCGCTGATGCGTACCGATTCAGCAAGCAGTGCTGCGGCGTCCTGCCCCTTTGCCTTGGCCTGCCCGACGGCCTTGGCATTGACATTGCGTTCTGCCTGAAGCTGCTGCGTGTCGGTCTGAATGCGTTTACGCCGTTCTTCCATCGCCGCGATCGAGGATGTGTCCAGCACAAATCCGCGCCGCGCCAGTTGCCGAGCGGTGTTTTCGAGGTCAGCCCGCAATAGTCTGGGATCAAGCATGATGGTAATTTTTATTGCTCGTTTACGGTTGCCGGCCATGACACCACATGCCCGGCCGGTAACAGCGGGGCAAGGTGCGCCAGAATTCGCTCCACCTTGGCTGGCTCATCGAAAAACTCGATGACCACCGGCAGATCAATGGAAAGATCGAGCAGCCGCGAGGAATGCACGACGCCCGAGCGGCCGAAGCCGGAGATGCCGCGGAACACCGTTACACCGCGTACCTTCTCCTCGTCATGCAGTCGCGCCAGAAGCGGCTGCACGGCCTTTTCTCCTTCCGTGAGATAGATTCGTACCATGGTCACGCTGGTTCCGGTCATATCGCCCTCGCTGCTGCCACACCGATCCACGTAGCGCCGAGACACAGTATCAGACTGCCGGCGGCGTTGAGCGCAGCCTTGAGCCACAGTCCGTCTTCGATCAGATTGAATGTCTCGATCGAAAAACTCGAAAACGTCGTGAACCCACCGAGTACGCCAATCAACAATGCCGCGCGCACCACGCTGTCCGAGCTCAGTCGCTCGACCAGCAGAACGAACAGGAAACCCATCAGCAAACAACCGAGCACATTGACCGCCATCGTGCCGTAGGGAAACTCCCGACCGCTGAAGCTGTGCACCAGGGTTGAAAGCCCGTAGCGCAGCACGCTGCCAGCCGCGCCGCCGGCGGCGATGGCAAGAACATGTTTGAGTGCGAGTGCATTCATGGTGCAGCTATCGACGCTTTGCCTTGGCGTCCGCCCTGGCCTGCCAGTACTTCGCCCGGTCCGGATCGGGCGTCAGACCGAGTTCGCCTGTGCGGTAGGCCTGGGCGAGCATTCGCTGCGAGCGCTTGTGGCCGTTGCCCGCGGCGCGCTCCAGCCAAACTGCCGCCTGCCCCTGGTCCTTGAACCAACCGCCGAGACCGTAGGCGTGTGCCATCGCCACCCGATATTGGCTTTCGGAGTGATTCTGCTCGGCAGCCTTTCGATACCAACGCAAGGCCTCGCCGAGGTCAGGCGTAGCGCCTTCGCCACGCTCGCACATGCGCGCGAGCGATACCTGCGCACGTCGCTGGCCCTGCATGGCGAGCGGTGTCCAGAGCAAACGGGCGCGCTGATAGTCGCGTGCCCGGTAGGCCGCCATGCCGTCCTCGTAGTCACCCGCATGGGCGGAGCAGACCAACGCCACGGCGCTCATCACGATGGCCTGCGCTGCGGCTCGAACGTTCACTTGTTGTCTCCACTATCATCTACCCTCGCCTGCACCTCACGATCAAGCGCGCGTAGACGCGTCAGCTTTTCGGCAATCTTCGCTTCCAGGCCACGATCTGTGGGATGGTAGTAGCGCCTGCCTTCCAGCTCGTCGGGAAGATACTGTTCGCCCGCGGCGTAGGCGTCGGGCTCATCATGTGCGTACCGATAGCGCTTGCCGTACCCCAGTTCTTTCATGAGCCGCGTGGGCGCATTGCGAAGATGCAACGGCACCTCGAGTGAACCATGTTGCTTGGCGTCTTCCCGCGCCGCACCGAACGCCGTGTACACGGCGTTGCTCTTGGCGGCACACGCCAGATAGACAATTGCCTGCGCGATCGCGAGCTCCCCTTCTGGGCTGCCGAGCCGCTCCTGCACATCCCAGGCATTGAGCGCCAAGGCCAGCCCGCGCGGGTCGGCGTTGCCAATGTCTTCCGAGGCCATGCGCACCACGCGTCGCGCGATGTAAAGCGGATCGCAACCACCGTCGACCATACGCGCAAACCAGTACAGCGAGGCGTCCGGATCGCTGCCGCGCACCGATTTGTGCAAAGCGGAAATCTGATCGTAGAAAGCCTCGCCCTGCTTGTCGAAGCGCCGCACGCCCTGGCTCACCACGTCGCGCACGAGCTCGATGCCGATGCGCTCGCGGTCGTCGCTCGTTTCGGCGAGATCGGCCGCCATCTCGAGCAGGTTCAAGGCGCGGCGCGCGTCACCGTCGGCCGCACGCGCGAGCAGCTCACGCGCCTCTTCCGCCATCTCGATTTTGCGCGCCCCGATCCCGACCGCGGTATCGGTCAGAGCCCGATCGATCATCTGCCGAATTTCCTGCTCCCCGAGCGCCTTCAACACGTACACACGGGCTCGCGAGAGCAGCGCGTTGTTCAATTCGAACGAGGGGTTCTCGGTAGTCGCGCCGATGAACGTGAACGTGCCATCCTCGATATAGGGAAGAAACGCATCCTGTTGTGCCTTGTTGAAGCGGTGCACCTCGTCAACGAACAATACCGTTGGCCGCCCCTGCGCGCGCGCCTGCTGCGCCTCTTCAATCGCGGCGCGGATTTCCTTGACCCCGGAGAGGACTGCCGATATCGCGATGAAGTGTGCCTGGCTGCGCGTCGCAATGAGCCGCGCCAGCGTCGTCTTGCCAGTCCCGGGTGGGCCCCAGAAGATCATGGAATGTAGCGCGCCCGCCTCGATGGCCTGGCGCAGGGGTTTGTCCGAAGCGAACAGGTGCGACTGCCCGAAGAAGTCTTCCAGGCGACGCGGACGCATGCGGTCCGCGAGCGGTTGCCAGGCGGGGTTGCCGGGTGCTTCGAACAGGTCGCTGGTCTTCGGGACTGGCATGACCCGGCGACGCCGGTTACTGTCCGACAACGTCCACGCCCTTGGGCGGCGTGAACCGGAATCGGGCAGGATCAATCCGGACGTTTTCCCGTGCATTACGCAGGGTCACGCGCGTGGTCTGGCCAAAGCCGTCGACCATCTCAAGCGTCTTGAGCTTTCCTTTCTCGAAGCCGATGCGGATGTTTTCGAAACCGCCGTCCTTGTTCTTCGGTATCAACTGTGCCCACGTGAGATTGCCCTGCTCACCCATGGACTTCACCGTAAAGCGGTCCTCGAGGCGACCCTTGCCGGCGAGCAGGACGGCCGGGGTATCACCGAGACCGCCGGAGAGTTCGCGTACCGTCACCTGTTGCAGCTCCTTGTCGTAGACCCAAATCTGCTTTCCGTCCGCGACAATTTCCTGTTTGAAGGGCGCGTCGTAATCCCAGCGAAACTTATTCGGCCGCTCGATGTAAAGCGTGCCCGCTGATTCCTGGATGGTGTTGAGTGCCTCGTCAAGCACGACCTGACTGAATTGCGCCTGCACGCTGTTCACCGTGGTGAAGAAGCGGTGCAGGTACTCGGCGCCGCCCGGCGCCTGTTTGGCCGCGTGGGCGAGCGTCATCGCGGCCAACGTTGTCACAGCCAACAGGAAGCGTCGCAACATTCTCAGTCAACCGTGGCCGGCGGTGGCGCGATCACCTCGCGCGATCCGTTGGGCTGCAACGGACCGACCACACCCGCGCGCTCCATTTCCTCTATCAGGCGCGCGGCACGGTTGTAACCGATGCGCAGTCGGCGCTGCACGCCCGAAATCGAAGCGCGGCGCGACTCGGTAACGATTTTCAGCGCCTCGTCGTACAGGGGATCGGACTCGCCTCCAGTTTCGCCGCCCTCAACGCCGTCCTGAACGAATCCCTGATCGTTTACGCCGGCGTTATCACGGAGGATCTGCTGGTCGTACACCGGAGTTCCGCTCTTCTTCAGTCCAGCAGCCACCTTGTGTACCTCATGGTCGGCCACGAATGCCCCGTGCACGCGCGTCGGGTGGCCCTGGCCGGGCTGGAGGAACAGCATGTCCCCTTGTCCGAGCAGCTGTTCGGCGCCCATTTGATCAAGCACGGTGCGCGAGTCGACACGCGATGACATCTGAAAGGCGATGCGGGTCGGTATGTTGGCCTTGATGAGACCGGTAATGACATCGACCGACGGACGCTGGGTTGCGAGCAGCAGGTGGATTCCCGATGCCCGCGCCTTCTGCGCCAGTCGCGCGATGAGTTCCTCGACCTTCTTTCCGACCACCATCATGAGATCGGCGAGCTCATCGACCACGATCACCACCAGCGGTAGCGGGTTAAGCGTCGGCGCTTCCTCATCCGGCGCGGTGCGGATGAACAGCGGATCGTAAATTGGCTTCTTGGCGTCCCTGGCATCGCTTACCTTGCGGTTGTACCCCGCCAGGTTTCGTACGCCGAGCGCCGCCATGAGACGGTAACGCCGCTCCATCTCGGCGATCGCCCATTTGAAGGCGTTGGCCGCCTGCTTCATGTCGGTAACGACCGGCGCGAGCAAATGCGGGATGCCCTCATAGACCGATAACTCCAGCATTTTCGGGTCGATCATAATGAAGCGCACCTGCTCGGGCGTGGACTTGTATACCAGCGACAGGATGAGCGCGTTGATACACACCGATTTGCCCGAACCGGTAGTGCCGGCGATCAGCATGTGCGGCATCTTCTGCAGATCGACAACCATTGGACTGCCCGAAATGTCCTTGCCAAGTGCGAGTGTGAGCGGCGATTGGGACTCGTCGTAGGCCTGCGAGGCAAGAACTTCCGAAAGCCGGATGGTCTCGCGAACCTCGTTGGGGATCTCGAGCCCTACCGAGGTCTTGCCAGGGATATTCTCCACCACGCGCAGACTCACCACTGAAAGCGCGCGCGCCAGATCGCGTTGCAGGTTGGTGATCTGGGATGCCTTGATGCCGGGTGCCGGTTCAATCTCAAACAGCGTGATCACCGGTCCCGGGTGGACGGCCACCACCTGGGCCTCGATGCCGAAATCAAGCAGCTTCTTTTCGAGCAGCTTTGCCATGCTCTCCAGCGACTGCTTCGAGAATTGCTGACCGTCCTTGCGCTTGGGCGCGGTATCAAGCAGCCCCAAAGACGGTAGTTCGCCGGGCGAAGGCAGATCGAAAAGCGGAACCTGCTTCTCCTGTTCGGCGCGCTTGCTGGTGGGCACCTTGCTGACCACGGGTTCGATGCGTGGCGGCGTGTGTTTCTCGAGAATCTTCTTCTCGACTGCCACGGTCTCACGACGCTGCTTCTTGGCGCGCATGCCGATGATGCGATCGATGGTGGCTGCACCCAGTTCGCGAAGCTTTACAACCACGAGAATGCTGATCCGGCCAATTTCATCCATCAACCGCAGCCAGGAGAGCCCCGCGAACAGCGTGACGCCGGCGAGAAACAGGGCGAGGAGAAACAGCGTGGCGCCGGTGAAACTGAAGGCCGATACGAGCCCCGCGCCCACGATGTTGCCGAGCCAACCACCGCTCGGCGGAACCGCGGCCTTGGCGGCCCCGAAATGTAGGCTGGCGAGTCCGCAGGCGCCGATGAGTGCCAGCAGGAAGCCGGTCCACACCACGGCGCGCTGACGGGCGTTGGCTATCTCCGGGTCGCGGCGATGCAGATAGATCCGCCAACCCGACACCGCGATCATGATCGGAAATAGATAGGCGGTATAGCCAAACAGGTTGTAAAGGACGTCGGCAATCCAGGCGCCGAAGCGTCCGCCGAGGTTAGCGACGCTGACGGTCGGGCCGCGATGCGACCACGCCGGATCCGTTGGCTGGTAGGTCCAAAGCGCGATCAGCAGGTAGGCTGCCAGTGCGGCGAGGAGATACAGCGCGGCTTCACGCAGAAGCCTGAGGAGTCTCGGAGTGAGCGGATTGGACGTCTTTTTCCAGGTCGCCTGGGACACGTACTTCCTTGCGCTAAGGCCTTGAACAGGCGCATTTTCGCCTTTTCCCGACCCCGGGACAAGGCGTCATCCGCCTAGCGCCTCGGAGACCGCCGGATGCACGATTCGGCCGCCCTGCACATTGATGCCTGAGGCCAGTGCCGGATCCTTTAGACCGTCCGGTTCGGCCAGTCGCAGAACATAAGCCGCAAGCGACGTGGAGAGCGCCTGTGAAGACGTTCGCGGGACGGCGCCCGGCATGTTCGTGACACCGAAATGCACCACCCCTTCCTCAATGAAGGTCGGCTGCTCGTAGGTGGTCGGCCGCGTGGTTTCGATGCAGCCGCCCTGATCGACGGAAATGTCGATGATGACGCTGCCCGGTCGCATGCGCTTCACCATGGTTCGGGTCACGATCTTCGGCGCCTTGGCGCCCGGAATCAGCACGGCGCCGATCAGGAGATCCGCCGTTGCAACCGCTTGCTCGATCAATGGCTGGTAAGACGGCAGAGCCGTCACGTTCGGGCCAAGGGCATGCATGCGCTCGAGACTCTCGCGGTGCGGCGCAAACACCGTCACCTGCGCGCCAACGGCGGCTGCGACGGCAGCCGCGTTCCCACCGGCAACGCCGGCGCCCAGAATGACGACGTGACCACGTTCGGCGGTGGGCAGGCCGCCCAGCAATATCCCTCGGCCCCCGTGATGGGCATGCAACAGATTCATCCCGATCTGAATCGAGAGGCGCCCGGCAATGTCGCTCATTGGCGCCAGAAGCGGCAGCCGCCCATGTTCCTCGACCGTCTCGAACGCGACTGCCGTAAGGCCCTTCTGCCGCAGCTCTGCGGCAAGCTCCTGGGCCGCCGCGAGATGCAGGTAGGAAAACAGCAGGTGCTCCTCGCGCAGCAGGGAGTACTCCGACGGTTGCGGTTCCTTGACCTTGACGATCAATTCTGCGCCCGCGTATAGCGTCGCCGCATCTCGGACGAGGCGCACTCCGATCCGCTCGTACTCGCTGTCGGCGTAGCCACTGCCGAGGCCGGCGCCCGTCTCGATAAGTACTTCGTGGCCGTGGCGCACCAACTCCGCCGCGGCCGGCGGAACTAGTGCCACCCGCCCCTCACGGACCTTGATCTCTTTTGGAATGCCGATGCGCACTGCGTCTCCTTTTCCGGCCGCAAGCCTTCGCGTAACATAGCGCACGAATTCGGACGTTCCTACCAGGTCAGAACGGCTTCCGGTATTTCAATCCCGGCGTATCCCTTTCCACGGAGTGACCGCATGAGTAATACGGCCAAACACGCTCGTTTATTGATTCTTGGTTCCGGCCCGGCCGGTTACACCGCGGCCATCTATGCCGCGCGCGCCAACCTGAACCCTGTGCTGGTTACCGGCCTCGAGCAGGGCGGGCAGCTTATGACGACGACAGAGGTCGACAACTGGCCAGCTGATGCGGACGGCGTGCAAGGACCGGAATTGATGGAGCGCATGCGCCGCCACGCGGAACGCTTCAAGACCGAGATCATCTTCGACCACATTCACACCGCCGACCTGAAAAGCCGGCCTTTCAAGCTCGTGGGCGACGCCGGAACCTATACCTGCGATGCATTGATCATCGCCACCGGTGCCTCGGCGAAGTACCTTGGCATCCCCTCGGAGGAAAAGCTGCGTGGCAAAGGCGTGTCGGCTTGCGCGACCTGCGACGGGTTCTTCTACAAGGGCCAGAAGGTGGCCGTCATCGGTGGCGGCAATACCGCTGTCGAGGAGGCGCTCTATCTGTCCAACATTGCCTCGCACGTGACGGTCATCCACCGGCGTGACCGGTTTCGCGCCGAAGCCATCATGGTCGACAAGCTGGTAGAGAAGGCGAAGGGCGGCAATGTTTCGATTGAATGGAACCAGGAAACCGACGAGATTCTGGGTGACGCCAGCGGTGTGACCGGGATTCGCATCAAGGGCAAGGACGGCAAGAAAAAGGACATCGCGCTGCAAGGGGTGTTCGTCGCTATCGGGCACAGCCCGAACACAAGCCTTTTCGCGGGGCAGCTTGAGATGGCCAACGGCTATATCAAGACCAAGAGCGGAACCGACGGAAACGCCACCGCCACCAGCGTGCCGGGCGTGTTCGCGGCAGGCGACGTCCAGGACCATGTGTATCGCCAGGCCGTGACCTCCGCCGGAACCGGCTGCATGGCAGCCCTCGACGCCGAACGCTACCTGGAACAACTGACGGCCTGATCGTCAGCCACCACTGCAATGGGCGCCTGAGGGCGCCCTCCGCATTTCTGAGGCACCTGCCGTGCCCGTTGAGACCGCCCTGCTCGCCGCACTGGTACTGCTCTTTGCCTATCTTATTCGCGGCATCTCCGGCTTCGGCTCCGGACTGATAGCCGTACCGCTGCTCGCGCTGCTGCTGCCACTCACCTTCGTCGTGCCGCTCATTCTGCTGACCGATTTCGTGGCCTCGGCGATTCTTGGACAGAGCACACGCAGGCATATTCGCTGGAGCGAGATTCGAATCCTGCTGCCAACCAGTGCATTGGGGGTTATTGTTGGCGCCACCCTGCTGGTTGGTTTGCCGGAGCGACCGTTGCTCGTCGCACTCGGTGTGTTTGTACTCGTTTTCGGACTACGCAACGCACTAAATCTTCACAGCGAGCGGCCGATCGCGCGCGGCTGGGCGCTGCCCGCCGGGCTTGTCGGCGGGACGGTAAGCGGGTTGTTTGGCACCGGTGGACCGCCCTACGTTATCTACCTTTCGCACCGTATACGCGACAAGTCCGAGCTACGGGCCACGTTCTCTGGCCTGTTCCTGATCGAAGGCGGCCTGCGAGTCGCCGTGTTTCTGCTTGCCGGCTTGCTGTGGCAGCCCCTGTTGATGTGGGCGGTTCCCGCCTCCCTGCCGCTGCTCGCCGCCGGGCTCTATCTCGGGAACCGCGTGCATCTCGGTTTGACCCCGACGCAAATGGTGCGCATCATCGGGGTCCTGCTGCTCGTGAGCGGAACGTCGCTTCTCTGGAAGGCCTGGAGCTGACGAGCGCGGCGCGACACCGGACCACGAGCGTTTCGCACCATGAGCAAGCACGAGCACGATCCTGACGCACGAACCCTGTTTCGCAAAGCGGCAGCCGGCGCGAAGCCGATTGTCCAGGACCGTGCCCATCCACATCGATCCCGACCCAAGCCGGTTCCGGCCCAACGCCTGCGCGATGATCGCGAGGTCATTGAGAGTCTGCTGTCAGATGCATACGAGCCGAGCGACGTTGAGAGCGGCGAGGAGCTATTGTTTGCCCGCTCGGGACTGCAGCACGGCGTGCTGCGCAAGCTGCGCCGCGGGCACTACGCTGTGGAAGCACACCTCGATCTGCACGGCCAGACGGTCGCGCAGGCGCGCGAGCAGGTGAGCCGGTTCCTGCGTGAGGCACGCAGCATGGGCAAACGCTGCGTACGGATCGTGCACGGCAAGGGCAAGAGCTCCACGGGCAAGCTTCCGGTGCTCAAAGGCAAGGTCAATTCCTGGCTGCGCCAGCGTGATGAAGTACTGGCGTTTTCGTCCTGTCCGCCGACCGACGGCGGCACCGGGGCAGTCTACGTGTTACTGCGCCGGCGCGATTAACCGGGTCCTGCGCTAGCGCGCAGAGAATCGCTCCACCCACACGAGCTCACAGGCGCCGGCCCCGCTGTCGGTTCGGGTGAGTGAGCTGGTCCAGTACCAACCATCGCGCGAATCTACCCGCACCAAATATCCGCCCACCCTTGCTATTTGCCCTACCCGGACGCGACCAATGGCATCGCCGATGCTCTTGTTGGCGGGGATCAGGTGCATATTCGCGCTGCTAACAATAATTTCCTGCTCGGGTATGGGCAGTACACTTGCGGACCAGATGTAAAAACGATTGGTTTGTCGAATCGAGAGATGCTTGAGCACCCTCTCGTCCGACATGCGGCCCCATCCTAGCGCCAGATCAACCGGCGCAAGTTCGGCCTCTCGCCCGAGCCGGTATGGCTCCTTCCCGAGCAGTCGCGCTTCGACCTCGAACCGTGCGAGCGGCGTTAACTGATATCCGGCATGCTGGAACGGTCGTGCACCGGAAGCGGGCTCCTGAATCGGCGCCTGTCCAGCAACCACGCCGGGACCATGCAAGAGCGGGCGCGCCGTCCACCAGTTAAAGATCCCGAAGGCGACCAATGCGGCCGCGAGCAACCCCCAACGCGACATGTTCAAGCGACCGGAGTGAAGTTGAACTAGTCTTTTCGCGCTACGACCAGTGGCTCGAGCAGCGCCACGGCATGCGCGGCGATGCCCTCCTCGCGCCCGGCAAATCCAAGTCGTTCCGTAGTCGTCGCCTTGACGTTGACCTGTGAGACGACAATGCCGAGATCGGCCGCGATGTTGGCAACCATTTGCGGGAGATGCGTTGCGAAGCGCGGCGCCTGGGCGATGATCGTGCTATCCACGTTTGCCACCTGCCAATCGTTCGCAGTCAGCAGCTCACGCACCTCGCGCAGCAGCAGCCGGCTGTCGACGTTGCGGAAACGTGGGTCGCTATCCGGAAAGTGGCGACCAATATCACCGAGCGCGGCAGCGCCAAGACAGGCATCGCAGATGGCGTGGATCAGGACGTCAGCGTCAGAATGCCCGAGCAGGCCTTTTTCGTGAGGAATGCGCACGCCGCCGATTACGAGATTGCGCCCGGCCACGAGTTGGTGGACGTCATAACCGTGCCCGATACGTAGACTCATGCCGACTCCTGCTGGCGAAGGTACAAGTCTGCCAGCGCGAGGTCGCTTGGCAGCGTGATCTTGATATTGTCGGGATGCCCGGCAACCAGCCGGGGTCGCAGTCCGATATGCTCGACCGCAGCCGCCTCGTCAGTTACCTCAACACCTTGCGCGAGGGCCTGTTCCAACGCCCGGGCAAGCAGGCCGACGGGAAACAGCTGAGGGGTGAGCGCGCGCCACAGTCCGGTCCGCGGGACAGTCTCGGTCACGAAATCGGCGCCATCCCCGCGCTTTACGGTATCGGCCATGGGCAGGGCGAGCAATGCTCCTGCATCGCCCGCTTGATCTAGCAGGCAATCAATATCCTCGTGGCGTACGCACGGACGGACCGCATCGTGCACGAGCGCCCAGTCATCCGCACCGGCCCGTGCGGAAACAGCTTGCAGGCCGTACAGGACCGTTTCGGCGCGCGATGCGCCGCCGGTATAGGTTCCCATGAATTTTGCCAGCGTAGGCCGTGTGACGCTGTCCGAATGCTTGTCTCCGGCGGCAATGCCCAGAAACACGCCCTGGATACGAGGATGTGAAGTAAGCCGCTCAAGCGTGTGGCGCAGCACAAGCTTGCCACGCAAAGGAAGATACTGTTTGGGAATTCGGGCCTGCATGCGCGTCCCCACGCCGGCTGCGGGAACGATCGCCCAGATTGCGCCGGAGACCGCCAAGCGCAAGTAGACTGCGGATCAGTTCTCGATGCCGACGTAGCTGCGGATGCGATCGCGCGCAATATTCGTGGGCACGCCCTGCACCGCCGCCACCTCACGCACGAGATAGCCGCAGGCCGTCTCAAGAAGCATCGATTCCTCGAATGACAGCCCGGACTCCTTCTTCCAGCGCATGAGATCTCGCACTACCTCGCCGAGCTCCAGGCAGGAACCCGAGTTGATCTTGCGCTCAATCTCCTTGCAACGCTCGGTCCAGTTGCCACCGGTCACGCGGCGTTTGCCTTTGGCGGAGAGTACCTTGAACA